>JAZLKT010000035.1:0-13812 GCA_045597785.1 Candidatus Cryptobacteroides sp. | reverse complement strand
TACATAAAACAGGGCGACGCTATCATTGTCAAGCAGCTGAGTGCGGTTCTTCCGGAGGGCGTGACCATCAAACCGGACGATTTCATCAACAATGACAATGCTGAATAAACAGGAGGGCAGAAAAATGAAAACATCAATGAAACACATACTTTCCTGCGCACTCGTTTTGGGCATGGCAACAACTGCCGCCGCGCAGAATTTCCAAAGCGGATACTTCCTTGACAATTTCGCCTACAGCTACAGACTCAACCCTTCGCTCATGATTGAAAAATCTTTTCTGGGTCTCGGGATAGGCAATATCAACACAAGCATCCAGAGCGACCTTGGACTCAGTTCGGTTCTCTTCCCCACCGAAGACGGTCTTGTGACCGGACTGAACAGCAAGGTTAGCGCCGACCAGTTCCTCGGCGGTCTGCAGGATGACAATGCCCTGGCCCTTGGAGCGAATGTCAACATATTCGCGCTGGGTATCCGCGGTGACAACCATATGAAGACCTTCGAGGTCAACCTCAGAACTACTGCCGAGGCAGCCGTTCCCAAGGACCTCTTCGCCTTCCTCAAGCAGGGTTCCAAAACTGATGCATACGATCTTTCGGGCCTACACGCTGGTGCAAATGCCCTTGTTGAGGCCGCATTCGGCAGCGGCAGGAACATTTCCGGCAAACTAACGATAGGATACCGCATCAAGGTGCTTGCAGGCGCCGGAGCCGACCTCAATCTTGAGCAGGCTCAGATTATTGCAAATGGCGGAAACCTCGCCATGAACGCATCCGGAGAGTTGAAGCTTGCAGCAGGTCCGGTGAGCATAGGACAGGATGCCGATGGCAATCTGGACTTCAATAATATCGGATTTTCGACGCAGAAGCTTATGAGCAAGTTCAGTTATGGCGGAGCGGTTGATCTTGGTGTCAGCTGGGAGCCGCTCAGAGGCCTGCGCGTAAGTGCCGGCATCAACGACCTCGGCCTTGTGAGCTGGAACTACAACCTCACCGCCGGAGCCGCTGGCGGAGTTAGTTTCAAGGGTATTGACGAATTGTCCGAAGATGGCATTCAGGCCACTATGGACGACATTACCGCACAATTCAACGACCTGTGCAAGTTCCATATTTCAGGGGACGCTCTCTCAGTGGCCCAGATGCTTCCATTCACCGCGAACGTAGCGGCGAAATACCGTCTGCCCTTCTTCAGAAGAATGTCGGTTGGCGCACTCTACACCTACCATAACGACGCTTTCGCCGGCTGGTACGACCTTCGTGCCGGTGCGACAATCACTCCTCTGAACTGGTTCAGCCTTTCGGCCAACTACGGGAAGAACACGTTCGGAAACGTATGCGGCGCGGCTTTGAGTCTGACGCTTCTTGGAATCAACGTATTTGCCGGCGTAGATGCCTATTCCGGCTCCATAACGATGATTCCGACCGATACCAAGCTTCCTATGGGATTGACCGGTATTCCGGCCCCTATCGGTCCTTTCCGCTACAATATCAACTTCGGCATCACACTGCAGATGTTCGGCCAGCGCAGAAGCGACATTCTCGGCAACTACTATCACATAGAGCCCGAAGCCTAACTGGCAAAGGACACTGAATAAAGAAAGCGGCTGATACCAGCCGCTTTCTTTTATGGGTTCAGCCAATTATTCTGAAAAGAACAGTGTCTTTTTCGGGAAGTTCGGCTGTTCTTGCTTTGTAAGCACTCGTAGCAAGACGTTTGCTTTACGTTCAGCATATTTAGAGGCCAGATATGCCTAAGCATGTAGGTTTTGAAGCACCTCTTATATCCCGCAGCCTTTCTGTATTTGCGCCAAAACCGTGACCAATCTGTAAAATTAATACGGGTTGGTCACGCTAACTTTTTGTAAGAGTCTGATTATCAATGAAGAAGAAAATGCGACCGTGACCAACCTGTATATAAAAAACGGATTGGTCAACCTGTCTTTTGGGCGGAGCCCCTCGGTATGGAAAGCGTCGCTGCTATTCCGCGTCTACGTAGCGCGCATCAGCGCGCCGGCCGACTGCGTATTTGCGTCAGCAAATGAAAGCACAAAGGCCGCGGGGTATTAGAGGGGCAGAGCCCCTCGGCATGGAAAGCATCGCTGCTATTCCGCGTAGACGCGGTATAGCAGCGACGAATCTCCGTAGGAAAGAAATCGGAATTCGTGGCTGAGGGCGTAGTCGTAAATAGTGCGCCAGTCGCCTCCGACAAAGGCCGAAACAAGCAGGATAAGGGTACTTTCGCTCTGATGGAAATTCGTCACAAGCATATCGACAAGGCGGAACTTGAAGCCAGGGACGATGATTATCCTGGTGCCGGCCTTGATTGAACTCATATCGCGCTCTTCCATATATGAAATGATGGCCGAGAGGGCGTCACGCGTAGAAACGGAGCAGTCGCGCAGGTAAGGATCCCACTGGAGGATGTCATCGGGCGTGCCTCTTTCGATAATGTTGAGTCCGAGATAATAGAGCGACTCCAGCGTTCGCACCGATGTGGTGCCGACGGCAATGAGTTTCTTGCCGGAGTCGCGGAGGGCTCGAAGCAACTCGAGACTGACCTCGAAAGGCTCTCTGTGCATAGGGTGCCCCTCAATGGTTTCACTCTTTACAGGCAAGAATGTGCCAGCACCCACGTGAAGGCAAACGTTTTGCATATCAATACATTTAGACCTTATATCCTCAAGTACTTCTTCAGTAAAATGAAGCCCTGCTGTAGGGGCAGCGACAGAACCGCGGATATGGGCATAAAGGGTCTGATAACGCTCGTGATCAATCTCCTCAGTCTCGCGGTTCAGATACGGTGGGATGGGGATATTTCCGCAGAGTTCAAGTACGTTCGAGAAAGGAATGCCGCCTTGCCAGCGGAAACGGACAATACCAACCTGTGCGTCACGGCTGATAAGCTCGGCAGTAAGGGAAAGAGCACGGAGGGAGTCTTGCTGCGGGCCCTCACCAACTATGTCATACACGAGAATATCGCTCTTCCAGCGCTTTGAATTGCCGATTACGCACTTCCAGCAGCAGGTACTGTCAGCGGAAAACGAGAGGTTGTATTCTACCGGATCGACGGGTTGCAGACAGAAAATCTCCAGCTTCGCACCGGTCTCGCGGCGGAAATGAAGCCTGGCAGGAACAACTTTGGTGTCGTTGAACACCATCATTGCATCGGCAGGCAGTTCTTCGGAAAGATTTCTGAATATACGCTCACGGACGCAGCCGTCTTTATAAACAAGCAACTTTGATGAATCCCTACGGGGTAGGGGATATTTTGCTATGCGATCCTCAGTCAATGGATACGCATAATCCTGTATTCTGATTTCCGGTATCATTTCACACGCAAATTTAACAATTGGAAAGCAATTTGCGAAACACGGGCGAAAACATTGAATAGTTTACAATTGTCACGAAACTTATTATACAAATGTGAATTTGTAAACAAAAACCTGTGTAAAAGCCCCCGTGAACACAATGTAATCATAAGCAAAACTAATACAGTTTGATTATATTATCTATTATACTAAAACCCAGTATTTTACGCATTTTACATAGAGTTAACATAAAGATAAAAGCAGTTGATAACCCCAATAATCACTGCAACTCCCCTTCCAGCGCGTTAAAATACGCAGTTATTTTATTCATTCCCAATACTTTGACTGCATTTACCAAAGTGGGTTTCACCCCACTTTCAACCACATTTTCACACTATCCCCTAATAAACTTTTGTAAATAGGTTTAAATAATTGAAAATAACTGTTATTTTTGTAACGCAAATTCAGCCGCTTATGAACCACCGTCTTCAACAGTTTCTGACCGCAGAAAACATTACCCAGTCGGTATTTGCCGACACAATCGGGGTTGCACGCGCCAGCGTATCGCATATCCTCGCAGGACGCAACAAACCCGGATTCGATTTTATCGAAAGCATAAGCCTGCACTACCCTGCCCTGAATATCGAATGGCTGATTACAGGAAAAGGCCGTATGTATAAGACCGCAGAGGCCGAAACACGCAATCCAGAGCTCTCAGCGCCCGTTTTCTCACCTGCCATCCCCGCCGCATCAGTCGCTCCCTCAATGCCCCATCTATCTAAAGTAAAAAATGAGGTAAAAGGACGTAAGATAGTAAAGATGACCGTATTCTTTGATGACGGGACGTATCAAGACCTGACACCTGCCGAACAGGATGAAATATAATTGAGTATCTTTGTTCCCTGTTATGAGAAAATCAAACGCAAAGATTCTTCACGACCTGCTCAGCGGGTCAGGCCTCAAAATTAGCACCGCCGAGTCGTGCACCGCAGGGCGCATCGCACACCTTATTACCCTTGTAAGCGGCTCATCAGAATACTATTCCGGCGGTGCGGTTACCTACTCCCCTACTTTAAAACACCGTCTTTTAGGAGTTGAATTTCAAACGATTGATGAATTCGGGATTGTCAGTCCCGAGGTCGCGTCAGCAATGGCCGAAGGAGTTTTGAAACTAACCGGGTCCGACTTCAGCGTAGCTACCACAGGCTGGGCCGACAGGTCGGGTGACGAACACGAACCGGCCGGCACTGTATGGATTGCGGTCAGCGGCCCCAAGGGAACCCGCACCAGACGCTTCTCTTCGCGCGCCGACCGCAAACGCAATATCTGCCGTTTCGCCGACGCCGCTCTTGCTTTCCTTTGTGAATATTTAAGGGAATCCCTATAGCAGACCTCCCCACTCGTCTGTCTTGTAATCGAGTTCGCGCTTGCTTTCGAGGTAATCGCGCGTAAGTTCCATTACATCGTCCTGAGGACCCGGGTTGGACAGAATCCTTTCAATGTCCTTCATATGGGCCTCAATGGCCTCTATTTCGCCTTCCAGACGTTTAATCTGCTGCTGGCGGCGACGCTGTTCGCGCGATTGCTCGCGGCTCTGCTGCCATCTTTCAGCCTTGCCGGGAACGGAATCCCCGCCGCCCTGCGTTTTCGACTGCCCGCCAGCGCTATTGCGCGTCTGACCGGAACCGGTATTATTGGCCCTGGCGTCCGCGTTCCGGGCCGGGGCCGAAACGACTCCAGCCGACGAGGCTCCTATCCGGTCGAGTTCGTGTATTGTCTCGATGTTTCTTGCCTCCAGATACTCCCCTATGGTTTCCAGATGCTCGTGAACTTTTCCGTCCTTGAATTCGTAGAACTTGTCAACCAGGCCGTCGAGGAAGTCACGGTCGTGCGAGACAATCAGGAGGGAGCCGTCGAAAGCCTTCAGAGCCTGTTTCAGGATATCCTTTGACTTGATGTCCATATGGTTGGTAGGCTCGTCGAGAGCAAGCAGATTGTGGCTCTGAAGCATCAGTTTGGCAAGGGCAAGGCGTGCCCTCTCGCCTCCGCTGAGCACGCTCACCCTCTTGTCGATGTCATCGCCCCGGAACAGGAACTGCGCGAGGATATCGCGGAGTTTTGTGCGGATATCGCCAACGGCTATGCGGTCAAGGGTGCTGAAAACCGTTTCGGTCTTGTCCAGCACATCCTCCTGGTTCTGCGCGAAATACCCTATGGTAACGTTATGTCCTATGCGCGACTCCCCTTCCATCGGGTCAAGTTCGCCCATAATGACACGCATAAGAGTGGTCTTGCCCTCGCCGTTGCGCCCGAGCAGGGCCACCTTTTCGCCGCGTTTTATCTCGATGTCCGCCCCCGAGAACACCACTTTCTGCGGATAACCCACCTTCAGCGACGATGCCTTGTAGACGACGTCTCCGGAACGCGGCGCCGGCGGAAAATGGACAGTCAGCGTTGCGTTGTCGGTTTCATCTATTTCCAGCCTGTCGAGTTTCTCGAGAGCCTTGATGCGGCTCTGCACCTGGTTCGACTTGGTGGGTTTGTAGCGGAAGCGCGCGATAAAGTCCTCAGTCTTCTCTATCATCCGCTGCTGGTTCTCATAGGCAGCCGTCTGCTGCGCCATACGCTCGGCGCGGAGCACAAGATATTGCGAATACGACACCTTGTAATCGTTGATATGCCCGAGGACAATCTCTATTGTGCGGTTCGTGACAGTGTCAAGGAACTTGCGGTCGTGCGAAACGAGCAGAAGCGAACCCTTTCGCGAGGCGAGGTAGCTCTCGAGCCAGCCTATCGACTCAATGTCGAGGTGGTTGGTGGGCTCGTCAAGCATAAGGAGCTGCGGTCTTTTGAGCAGAATCTTTGCAAGCTCGATGCGCATGTTCCAGCCCTGCGAGAAGGTCTCGGTCAGGCGTCCGAGCTCGTTTTCGCGGAAACCGAGCCCGACAAGGGTCTTGCGGGCCTGCACTTCGGGCGGTTCGCTGTGCGAGGCATTCAGGGAGTCGTTCAGGTCGCTTAGCTCGCTTACCAGCGAGAGGTAATCTTCGGATTCGTAGTCACTGCGCTCGCCCAGTTCGCGGGTGATATCTTCGATGCGGGCCGCTATGGCGTTCTCTTCGTCGAAGGCGCTGAGCGTCTCTTCGAGCACCGAGCGGCCGCGGTGATGCTCCATTATCTGGGGCAGATATCCTATTGTAATGTGTGAAGGTTTGTCGATGTGGCCGGACGTGGGCTTCTGAAGCTCCATTATAAGCTTCATTATGGTCGATTTTCCGGCGCCGTTCTTGCCCACGAGGCCGATCCGGTCACTCTCGCTTATGTGGAAATTGATCTTGTCCAAAAGGACAAAACTGCCATAAGCGAGGGTAACGTCATCTATCGAAACCATCCGTAGAGCCTAGCAGAGCGATTTGATGGATTCTTCGAGTGCGGCTATACGCTCCAAGGCATCAGCCTCTTTCTTGCGCTCAACCGCAACCACAGCTTCGGGAGCATGAGCAACGAAGTTCGCGTTCGAGAGCTTACGCCTGACGCCTTCAAGGAAGCCCTTCTGATGCTCGAGCTCGGCAAGAAGTTTCGCCTTCTGCTCCTCGGGATCGACAAGTCCTTCGAGCGGCACGAAAAGCTTCAGTGCACCCACAACGAGCGAAACGCCGCTTACGTCGGCCGCTCCGCGGGAAATCTCACCGATATTGGCGAGTTTGCCGATGACCGGGTCGAACCCGGCATCAACCTGACCGTCGATGAAAAGCCGCAGAGCCTCCTTGGGAGAAATCTGCTTCGAAGCCCTCAGCGAACGTATCGCAACGACAATGTCCTGAACAAGGGAGAACTTTTCGAGCAGCGCAGCATCAAACCCGTCGGAAACGGGCGAACTGGCGTACATTATGGTTTCACCCTCGGCGCGCTCAGCCATATTCTGCCACAGTTCTTCGGTGATGAAGGGCATAATAGGATGAATGAGTTTGAGAAGTTTCTCGAAGAACCCGAGGGTGGCGTCGTAGGTCTTGCGGTCTATAGGCTTTCCGAAGGCCGGCTTGACCAGCTCGAGATACCAGGCACAGTAACCGTCCCAGAAAAGCTTGTAGATGGCCATAAGGGCATCGGAAATGCGGAATTTCGAATAATGGTCCTCCACTGTCTCGATTGTCGAGTTCAGCAGCGATGAGAACCACTTCACCGCGACGGCGCATTCTTCGCTCTGAGCAAGGCTGTCGTCGACGGTCCAGCCGCTCACGAGCCTGTACGAGTTCCATATCTTCCCGCAGAAATTGCGGCCCTGCTCGATCTGGCTTTCATCATAGAGGATGTCGTTGCCGGCGCTCGAGCACAGAAGCATTCCGAGACGCACGGCATCGGCGCCGTATTTGGCGATGAGGTCGAGAGGATTGGGACTGTTGCCCAGGGTCTTGCTCATCTTGCGGCCGAGCTTATCGCGTACTATGCCGGTGAAATAAACGTTGCGGAAAGGCACTTCATCGAGGAACTCCCCTCCTGCCATAATCATTCGCGCAACCCAGAAGAAGATGATGTCCGGGCCTGTCACGAGGTCGCTGGTCGGATAGTAATATGCAAGGTCGGCATTCTTGCCGCGCTCGGGATGGCCGGGGTATGTGGGGTCGAACACGCTGACAGGCCAAAGCCAGCTGCTGAACCAAGTATCGAGCACGTCCTCGTCCTGACGGAGGTCGGTCGCGGTGAGCGAAGGATTGATCTTCTTTGCGGCGGCAAGAGCCAGTTCGGGAGTCTCTTCCACAATCACCTGCCCGTCGGGGAGGTAATATGCAGGAATGCGCTGACCCCACCAGAGCTGGCGGCTGATGCACCAGTCGTGGGCGATCTCCATCCAGTGGCGGTATGTATTGCGGTATTTGTCGGGAATGAACTTGATGCGGCCCGATTCCACTGCGTCGAGAGCCTTGGCGGCCAGCTCGTCCATTTTGAGGAACCACTGGGCGCTGAGTTTGGGCTCGATGACGGCATTCGTGCGCTCCGAATAACCGATGGGCGAGGTATATTCCTCCACCTTTTCGAGGCACCCGGCCTCTTCGAGCAGTTTGCATATCTTCTCGCGGGCAACGAACCTGTCCTCGCCCACCAGAATCTGAGCCTTCCCGTTCAGACGGCCGTGGTCGTCGATGATGTCGAGTACGGGCAGATTGTGCCTCAGGCCTATCTCGTAGTCGTGAGCGTCGTGTGCCGGCGTCACCTTGAGGCAACCGGTACCGAAATCCATCTCCACGTAATCGTCTTCGATTACGGGTATCGCGCGGTTGATGAGCGGGATGAGCACCTTTTTGCCGTGCAGCCAGGTATGACGCTCGTCGGCGGGGTTGACGCAGATGGCGGCATCGGCCATTATGGTCTCGGGACGGGTCGTCGCAATGACAAGGTATTTGTCGGTAGCGCGGCCCTGCTCATCGGCGATATAGTAGCGCAGATGGTAGAAGTGGCTCTTCGTATCCCTGTGGATGACTTCGTCGTCGGAAACGGCAGTAAGGGCCTCGGGGTCCCAGTTGACCATACGCACGCCGCGGTATATCATTCCCTTGCGGTAGAAATGGCAGAACGTGGAGATGACGGCCTCGGTAAGCGCGGGCTCCATCGTGAAGCGGGTGCGGTCCCAGTCGCACGAAGCGCCGAGCTTGCGCAGCTGCTGCAGGATTATGCCGCCGTGCTCTTCCTTCCACTCCCAGGCGTGGCGGAGGAACTCCTCACGACCGATATCCTCCTTGCGTATGCCCTTCTCCTTGAGACGCGCCACAACCTTGCTTTCGGTCGCGATGCTGGCGTGGTCGGTGCCGGGCACCCAGCACGCGTTCTTGCCGTCCATACGCGCCTTGCGTATGTGCACGTCATTGAGGGTATTGTTCAGCACGTGACCCATATGGAGGATTCCGGTCACATTCGGGGGCGGGATAACTATCGTGTAGGGTTCGCGTGCGTCGGGTTCGCTGTGGAAGCACTTGTGTTCGAGCCACCAGGCATACCACTTGTCTTCCACTTCGGAAGGATTGTATTTTGCGGATAATTCCATATCGTTGTGTTTAAAGCGCGCAAATTTACTAAATTTGCACCTGATATAAAAACAGAATAATGGACAACGGACAAAAACAGCTCGGCATCGAGCTCAACCCCGAAATCGCCGAGGGCAAGTATTCGAACCTCGCAATCATCTCACACTCGCACAGCGAATTCATCCTCGACTTCGCCCAGATGCTGCCCGGTCGCGAGAAGGCGCACGTCTGCAGCCGTCTTCTCATGAGCCCCGAACACGCAAAGAGGCTTATGAACGCACTCGTAGACAACATCAGCAAGTACGAATCGCAGTTCGGCAAAATCAACCTCGGCACAGCTCCGGGAGAAGGAGGCACCTTCAATCTGGCCGACTTCATGCAGAACGGAGGCGGTAACCGCTCGTAAGGCAATGTCGAAGAGAATCATCCTTGCCAGCGGCTCACCCCGCCGGCGCGAACTTCTTGCAGGCCTGGACGTGGAATTCACCGTCGATACGGCAAACTCCTTCGAAGAGGTCTGCGACCCCGCCACCCCGGCCCATTCGGTGCCCGTTCTTTTCGCCGAAGGCAAGTCGGACGGCTTCCACAGGCCTCTCGAAGATGATGAAGTTCTGATTACGGCTGACACTGTGGTCATCACCACCGATGCCGCCGGACAGCCCGAAGTGCTCGGCAAGCCTCACAGCCGCGAAGACGCGGTGCGCATGCTCCGCGAACTGAGCGGACGCACACACGAAGTGGTCACGGCCGTCGTGCTGCGCACCACCCGGGAGCGCCGCAGTTTCACCGACAGCACACTGGTGACCTTCGCCCCGCTCGACAATGCGGCAATAGACTATTACATAGAAAAGTACCGTCCCTTCGACAAAGCCGGCTCATACGGCATCCAGGAATGGATCGGCTATGCGGCCATAAGCGGCATCGAAGGGAGTTACTTCAACGTTATGGGCTTCCCCGTTCACAGGGTTTACGAAGAGCTCAGGAGACTCGGAGTGGAGATATGGTAAAAAAAAATGAGTTGTAACCTCACGGCGACAACTCATCCTAACCACATAATTAATAACACTAAAACTAATAACCAATAGGATTGATGGCTGAGAACCAGCACTTGCTCAATCCGAATACAAAGGTAAGACATTTATTTAAATTACCAAAATTTTTTAATAATTATTTTAAATTTTTTTGTGGCTTTCACCTACCCATTCTGCTATATACCTGATAATAAGGTAGTTGAAGAGGGCGAGAAATTGATAAAATATATCGAAGACTCCCCTTTTCTTCGCGAAATATTTGCCGAAGGCAAGATGATGGGCATCCTGATTACCGAAGACGGCAGCGTCCTGCGGGCCTTTTCAGGTCTGGCCGGAGGTCTTTCGTCAGTCGAAGGATTTGTTCCTCCGGTATTCGACACCGCCTCACTCGAAGAGTTGTACGATCCTTCGAAGAGCCCGGCGGAATCAGCCGCCCTCCAGGCAAGGCTGTTTGAAAGCTACAAGGTCCATAATTTCATAGGCGAGCAGAAAAGCATTGCGGAAATATTCGCCGCAGTCGGGGCCGTTCCGCCGGCCGGGACCGGTGAATGTGCCGCACCCAAACTGCTCGAAGAAGCGTACAGGCGCGGCCTGAAACCGGCCCTGATGGGTGAATTCTGGTACGGCGCCTTCCCCGCTTCGGGCCACGTGCGTCAGCACGGCCGTTTCTATCCCAGCTGCAGCGGCAAGTGCGGGCCTCTTCTGACTTTTATGATGCGCGGACTCGAGGTCGATACCAACCCACTGCAGGTCCAGATCCCGGCTTCACAGGCATCCGTACTGTACGAAGACGAGTACCTTCTCGTCGCCGACAAGCCTTCGGGAATGCTCTGCGTGCCCGGGAAGAGTGGCAGCGCATCGCTTCTTGAACTTCTTTCCGTCAAGCACGGGCCTCTGCTGGAGTGCCACAGGCTCGATATGGACACGTCCGGAGTGATTGTATTCGCGAAGGATTCGGCCAGCCAGGCCTGCATACGCGCCCAGTTCGAAAGGCGCGAAGCGGTGAAAAGCTACATCGCGCATCTCGCCCCGACCCCCGAAGGTGTGGCTCCGAAACGCTGGAAAGCCGGATTCGAAGGCACGATCGCGCTCCCGCTGGCCGCCGACTGGGACGACCGTCCGCGGCAGATGGTTGACCGCGTGAACGGCAAAACGGCAGTCACGCGTTTCGAGATTCTGTCCGTCTGGCCCGACGGTTCGATGGATGTGCGTTTCCACCCCATTACCGGACGCACGCACCAGCTGCGCGTACACGCCGCCAGCGCCGAAGGCCTCGCCCACCCCATTCAGGGCGACCGTCTTTACGGAGACCCTGCTCCCGGACGTCTGATGCTCCACGCCGAGCACCTTGAAATCACGCACCCATCCACCGGACAGCGGATGACGTTCGACTCACCGATAACAGATAACACAGCCATACGGATATGACCGAATTCAAAGACAGGGCAATAAGTTTCGACGAGCAGATAGCTCTGCTCGAAAGTCAGGGCCTGCGGATTGAAGACCGTGCCAAGGCGCTGCAGATTCTCCAGAACATCAGCTATTCGAGGCTCAAGAGCTACTTCGTGCCGCTGATGGAGGACCCGTATTCGGACAAGTTCAAGCCCGGAGCCACTTTTGACAGGGCCTATGCCATATACGGGTTCGACAGGCGCCTGCGCGAACTTATCTTCCACGAACTCGAGAAGGTGGAGATTTCCATACGCGCCCGTTTCGGCTATGCGATGTCAGGCGAGGAAGCCGGCTTCTGGTACACCAATCCGGAATACTTTTCCAGCAAATCGCACCACGCCTATATCCTGAGGCATCTTACCGACGAAGTGCGCCGCTCGGACAACGACTCAATACAGCGATTCTACCGCAAGTACAGCAACCCTCTTCCGCCCTGCTGGCTGGCTCTCGAAGCCTCGTCGATGGGCACGCTCTCAAACCTTTACGACGCCCTGCGGCCGGGCTCGCTCAAAGACAGGATTGCCGCCTATTACGGCCTGACCGCGAAGACTTTCTCTTCGTGGCTCAACCATCTGGTTTACATAAGGAATGTCTGCGCCCACCACAACCGCCTGTGGAACAAGACCCTGGTCACCGGAGCGGCCGTGGATGACATCCCCGGCTTCCCCGTACAGGGCCGTCAGCCCGGAGACGTCGACATCCCCGGCCAGAAACCGCGCCAGTACGTTTATACCACGCTCTGCGTAATCAAATATCTGCAGAACAGGGTCAAGCCGACGAACAGCTTCGCTTCGCGGCTCAAGAACCTGATAGACTGCTACCCCTGCATAGACACTGCCCAGATGGGGTTCCCCGCCGAATGGCGCGAGGCCCCCTTCTGGACCGACAAGAAAAAAGACTGATCATGAAGAGACATCTGCTCCTTGCCCTGACACTTATTGCGGCCTTCGCCCATACTGCGCTTGCCGCACCTACCATAAACTGGAAGGCGTCCTGCAACCTCAAAGCCGACGCCCTGTACGAAGTCGTGCTCACAGGAGCTATCGAACCCGGCTGGCACACGTACGGCCTGGACGACAGCACTTCGCCCAGCAGTTTCGAAATCTCGGCCGAAACGCAGGGCGCCCCGCAATGGGACCTGAGTGAAACGGCCTACGTCATCCGTCAGGACGTCCGGGCCGATGCCGGTCAGACGATTACAGGCACTGTGGAATGGATGTGCTGCCGTGGCAACGAATGCGCGATGCCCGAATATTACGAATTCAGCATCAACGCACCCGCAGCGGCACGCAGCGCAAGAGGGGGCCTTCTCGCCCTTATTCTCGAAGCGATACTCTGGGGCCTTGCAATGCTTCTGACCCCCTGCGTCTTCCCTATGGTTCCGCTGACCGTCAGCTTCTTCCTGAAGCGCTCCGGCTCCAGGGCCGAAGGGCGTTTCAAGGCTGCCATGTACGGCCTGTTCATCGTCCTGCTCTACACGATACCCGTAAGCCTTGTGATAGGCATCACGCGCGTTGTCGGAGGCGATGCCGTCACTGCCGACATCTTCAACTGGCTCTCGACGCACTGGATTCCCAATATCATTTTCTTCCTCGTATTCCTTGCCTTTGCGCTGTCGTTCTTCGGGCTCTTTGAGATTACGCTGCCCGCGAAATGGAGCAACGGAGCCAATTCGAAGAGCGGAGCCAAGGGCCTGGGAGGCATCTTTTTCCTCGCCCTCACGCTTGTGCTGGTAAGTTTCAGCTGCACAGGGCCCATTGTCGGCACGGTGCTCATCAAGTCTGTCAGCGGCGACTTCTGGACCCCTATCGTAACGATGCTCGCGTTCAGCATAGCCTTCGCGCTGCCTTTCACGCTGCTTGCTCTCTTCCCCGACCTGCTCGGCAAACTGCCCAAGTCGGGCGACTGGCTCGGAAGGGTGAAGATAGTGCTCGGTTTCATCGAACTTGCACTAGGCCTCAAATTCCTCTCAACGGCCGACCAGACCTACCACTGGGGCATACTGCCA
>JAZLKT010000034.1:0-34561 GCA_045597785.1 Candidatus Cryptobacteroides sp. | reverse complement strand
TCCCGCCTGCCGGGGTGCCTCATTGCACAAAAAAAGATGAAAAAGAACCTGATTCTCTGCGCCGCCGCGGCACTTCTTTGCACCGGCGCCTTCGCGCAGGACGCCGCGAAGCCCCAGTTCAAATGGTACGGCTTCGTACGCAACTACTTCGCATTCGACTCGCGCGAAAGCACTGCCGGAACCGAAGACCTCTACTACTATATGCCCAAGGACGAGAACATCGTGGACGGCGAAGACCTGAACGCCATCCCTTCGTTCCGTTTCGCGGCACTCACTTCGCGCCTCGGACTCGATGTCACAGGCCACGAATTCAACGACTGGAAAATCGCCGGCAAGATCGAAACCGACTTCTATAGCGGTGTGAGCGGAGTCACCGGAACCGCAACTCTGCGCCTCCGTCAGGCTTTCGTAACCCTTAAGAAAGACGACTCGAGCTGGAAGATAGGCCAGGCCTGGCACCCTATGGCCGCCGACATGCCCGACATCCTCAGCCTTGAGATAGGCGTTCCCTTCGGCCCCTTCAGCCGCACTCCCCAGGTCAATTACGAGTATGCGCTCAGCGACAAAGTGAGCCTTACCGCAGCGGCCATCTGGCAGATGCAGTACACATCTACCGGCCCCTCGCTCACAAAGGCAAGCGATGGCACCTACAACTACAAGACCGCAGCCGCGAGTGCAGACTACATCAAGTATTCCTGCACTCCGGAACTGTATCTGGGTTTCAACTTCAAGCAGGACAAGAACATCTACCGCATAGGCGCCGACGTGCTGAGCATCAAGCCCCGCAACTACAACCACGACCTGGCCACCGGCAAGGCCCTCTGCAAGGTTGATGACCGTCTGACCACCGTCAACGTATTTGCATACGCACAGGAAACCGCAGGCAACTGGGTAATCAAGGAGAAGGTCACCTATGCCCAGGACGGTTCGCACATGAACCTTGTAGGCGGATACGGCGTATCGGAAATCAATGCCGACGGCAGTTGGGAATACACCCCGACCAGCAACATCTCGGCCTGGCTCACAGCCGCATACAAAAAGAGCAGCAAGTGGGTTCCTTCGATCTTCCTCGGCTACATCCAGAACTTCGGCACATCCGAAGCCGTGGTTGACGGGCTCTTCTGGAAGAAGAACAGCGCCGACAGCATCGCGCAGATGTACCGCATCCAGCCCGACATCCTCTACAATATGGGCAAACTGAGCATCGGACTCGAGTATATGATGACCAGCGTGCAGTACGGCAAGGCCAACGAGTACAAGGTCGTGAACACCGATCTGCACTGGATTACCAACCATCGCGTGCAGATGATGGTCAAGTACACATTCTAGCAATCGTGAAAACTCTTGTGATAGTCGATGTCCAGAGGGATTTCTACCATCCCTCCGGACATCTTTTCGTTCCGGGAAGCGAGACCCTTCCCGAGAAGATAGCCGCAGCGGTGCCCCTCTACGACCAGGTGATATTCACCCTCGACTGGCATCCCGCCGACCATTGCTCGTTTGCAGCCCAGGGAGGCCCCTGGCCTGCGCACTGCGTCCGCTTCACCGAAGGCGCAGGGCTTGCCGACGCCCTGCTCGGAGCGATAGAGGCAATGCCGGCTGAGCGCGTCCTTTATCACCTGAAAGGGTGCGACAGCAGCCGCGAACAGTACGGGGCCTTCGAAAATATGCCACAGGACGACCCCGTGCTCGCCATACTTAAGCAGAGCGATGAATTGCACATCTGCGGAATAGCCGGCGAATACTGCGTCAAGGAAAGTGCGGCGAATCTGGTGAAACTCGGATTCGCAGACAAACTGTCAGTCCGGACCGATCTGACCGCCAGCTTTGACGACGGAAGCACACTGCGCCGCTTCATTGAAGAAAATTCGATAAAAATCGCGTAAACCACAACACTATGCAGCAGCTCATAACACATTTCACCGACAACGACCTCTACACCTTCACCTGCCAGTATTATATAATGGAGAACTATCCCAGGGCCGAAGTCGAATACAGCTTCTTCGACCGCAACGCCCAGGTGTACCCCGAGGGCTTCGCCGCCCTTCTGCAGGAACAGATAGACGGAATGAAGAATGTGGTAATCACAGACGAAGAGGTGGAATTTATGAAACGACGCTGCATCTGGCTTCCGCTCTGGTACTTCACCTTCCTTCGCGGCTACCGCTTCAATCCGGCCGAAGTGTCCGTCAACCAGGACGAGGAAGGCCATCTGCAAATCAAAGTGCACGGCAAATGGTTCAGCACCATAATGTGGGAGATGCCCCTGCTCTCGTCCATCAGCGAGTTGATGCACATCCTGCGCGGTGACTTGGAGCGCTATGACGCCGATTTCGAAGCCGCCCGTGCACGCGAAAAGATGGTGCAGATACTCTCCGGGGGCCTTGTTCTCGGCGATATGGGCACCCGCAGGCGCCTGAGTTTCGAGCATCAGGACATAGTCATACGCTCGATGAAGGAAGTTGCCGAGCACCCGGCCGAATACGGGCATCCCGAAGGGTGGGCGGGCAAGTTTACCGGCACCAGCAACGTCTGGCTGGCTATGAAATACCAGTTGAGCCCCCTCGGCACCATGTCGCACCAGCTCATCAGCTTCGAAGAGAACGTCAGTGGCGTCTTCGAGTGCAACTTCAACGTAATGAAGAAGTTCAGCGACGTCTACGATGGCGACAACGGAATCTTCCTCTACGACTGTTTCGGCGACAAGGTGTTCTTCAGCAATCTCAGCAAGCGTATGGCGATGATGTACAAGGGCCTGAGGGTCGACAGCGGCGATGAATTCGAGCAGACGGAGAAGATTATCGCCAAATACAACTCGCTGGGCATAGACCCAGCCACGAAGCAGATCGTCTTCAGTAACGGTCTCAATATCGACCGCGCGCTGGAGATTCACCGCTACTGTGCCGGCAGGGTGCAGGATTCATACGGTGTGGGCACCTTCCTCACCTGCGACGTCACAGGCTGCGAGCCTATGAACATCGTTATCAAACTCACCCGCTGCCGCATCACGGAATCCCGCGAATGGCACGACTGCATCAAACTCAGCTGCAATAAAACAAAGACACTTGGCAATGACGCCAAGTGTCAGTATCTGTTGGGTCTTCTGAACGACTAGATTATCCCCTGCTCGAGCATAGCCGTTGCGACTTTCATAAAGCCGGCTATGTTGGCTCCCTTCACGTAATCGACTGACCCGTCGGCCTGTTCGCCGTACTTGACGCAGGCAGCGTGGATGCTGTCCATAATGAAGTGGAGTTTTTCGTCGACCTCCTTGCCGCTCCAGCTGATATGTGAAGCGTTCTGGGTCATTTCGAGACCCGAAGTAGCGACACCACCGGCGTTCACGGCCTTGCCGGGAGCGAAGAGGATTCCGTTCGACTGGAAGAACTTTATGGCGCCGGGCTGGCAACCCATATTCGAAACCTCGCAGCAGCACCAGCAGCCGTTGGCCTTCAGGCAGCGGGCGTCATCCTCCGAGAGTTCGTTCTGGAAAGCGCAGGGAAGGGCGATATCGACAGGAACGCTCCAGGCCTTCTTCCCGGCCTCGAACTCTGCCTGTCCGGGGAAAGCAACAGCCATATCCTCAACCTTATTGCGGTTCGAAGCGCGCATTACGAGCATATAGTCTATCATCTCGGAAGTAATGCCTCCGGGGATGCGGCACACGCCGTCGGGACCGCTGATGGCGACAACCTTCGCACCGAGTTCGCGGGCCTTCGTGCAGGCGCCCCAGGCCACATTGCCGAAGCCCGAGATGGCCACGGTGCAACCGGCGATGTCCTTGCCCGCCCTATGCAGAAGGTTCTGCGTGAAATACAGGGCGCCGAATCCGGTAGCCTCGGGACGCAGGATCGAGCCTCCCCAGGTAGCACCCTTGCCGGTAAGCACACCGGTATTGTACTGGCGGGCGAGCTTCTTGTACATTCCGTACATATAGCCGATTTCGCGGCCGCCACATCCGACATCACCTGCAGGAATATCCTGGTCGGGGCCTATGCACTGCCAGAGCTCGTACATAAATGCCTGGCAGAAGCGCATTATCTCGTCGTTGCTCTTGCCCACGGGGTCGAAGTCGGAACCACCCTTGGCACCACCCATAGGGAGCGTTGTGAGAGCGTTCTTGAAAGTCTGCTCGAAACCGAGGAATTTGAGCATCGACGGTGTCACAGCCTTGTGGAAGCGTATTCCACCCTTGTAGGGGCCGATGGCACTGTTAAACTGGATGCGGTAACCGGTGTTGGTCTGAACCTCGCCATTGTCGTCCACCCAGGTAACCCTGAAGGTGAAGATGCGGTCGGGCTCGACCATACGCTCTACAATTTTGGCCTTCTCGAATTCGGGGTGCTGGTTATAAACTTCCTCGACACTCTCGAGAACCTCCTGCACTGCCTGCAGGTACTCGCTCTCTCCGGGATATTTGACCTGGAGACGGGCCATGATTTCCTGTGTTTTCATTTTTATACGGTTAAATCTTTATTTCACTTCCCAGGTGGAACCGCTGCGCAGCAGATCGTCCACACAATGTATCGTAGAATGCTTCATCACATCCTTGACCTGATCGCGCACGCCGTCATCGTAGGTCACGTCGCGCACGTCGCGTATCACACCGAGCGCCACCGGATAGTCGGGGCCCTTCATATCGGCAAGCGCCATATGCAGGCCGATGTTGTCGGCGTGAGGGTCGTGCACAAGAATATCTTCGAGGGCGTATCCACCCTCACCGATGTGCACGGCGCGTATCTTCTTGCCATCATAGACAAGACCCTTCTCACCATTCGCACCGAAGACCATCTTCTGCCCTGCCCGAAGCACTATTGTGCGGTCGGCACGCACCGCAGGGTCGGAGATATCCTTATGGGCGCCGTCGTTGAAGATGACGCAGTTGGTAAGTATCTCCATCACCGAGCAACCGTCGTGCAGGGCCGCGGCAGTCATTATCTCCTCATTGAGGGCGAGTTCGACATCGAGTCCGCGGGCGAAGAAGGTGCCCTTGGCTCCCAACACCAGCGAACCGGGGTTGAACGGATGCTCAACCGTTCCGTAAGGCGAGGTCTTGGTAATCGCGCCGAACTTGGAGGTAGGTGAATACTGGCCCTTCGTAAGTCCGTAGATGCGGTTATTGAAGAGCAGGATATTGATGTCAATATTACGCCTGATGGCGTGGATGAAATGGTTTCCGCCAATCGCGAGTGCGTCGCCATCACCGCAGACCTGCCATACGGTAAGCCAGGGGTTGGCCACCTTGATGCCTGTAGAGATGGCTGTGGCACGGCCGTGAATGCCGTGAAAGCCATAGGTATCCATATAATAAGGAAGACGGCTTGAACAGCCTATCCCGGAAACCACTACATAGCGTTCCTTATGATAATCGAGCGCCTGACTGACCTTGGGGAGGGCTCTCGTAAGGGCGGCAAGCACCGCGTGGTCTCCGCAACCGGGGCACCAGCGTGCGGTCTGGTCGCTCTTGAAATCCTTGACTGAAAGTGTTGCCATAGTCTTACTCCTCCATATTGTCGTTTATTGCCTTCAAAATCTCGTTCACAAGGAAAGGCTGGCCCTGGCACTTGCCGAACGAGCGGATATCCATTCCCGTGAACTGCGAACGCAGGTAGGCTGCAAACTGGCCGCTGTTGAGTTCGCACACGAGGATATGCCTGTAATGCGAGAAAACCTCGGCAGTGTTGGCCGGCAGCGGGTTGATGTAGTCGAAATGGGCGAAAGCCACCTTGCCGCTCTCCTGGCAGGCGCTCAGCAGATGACCGTAAGTGCCACCCCATCCTACGAGCAACAGTTCCGAATCGACCTTCCCAAGCACTTCCAATGCGGGGATGTCGGCTGCTATGCGCGCGACCTTTCCGGCACGTTCGCGAACCATCATCTCGTGGTTCAGAGGATCGGTCGAAAGCACGCCCTCGTGCGTCTTCTCTAGGCCTCCGACCCTGTGTTCGAAGCCCTTCTGGCCCGGGATAGCCCAGCGGCGCACCAAAGTCTCGGGATCGCGCTCAAAGGGATGGAAACGTTCGCCTTCGGCAAGAATGCCTTTCACGAAGGGAGGCACGATAGCCGGATAATCGCTCATCGAAGGTATCCTCCACGGCTCGCTTCCGTTGCCGATGAACCCTTCGGAAAGCAGCATTACCGGAGTCATGTGCTCCACGGCAATGCGCGCAGCCTGGAATGCAGCGTCGAAGCAATGCGCCGGCGAGTGGGCGGCGATAACGGGCATGGGGCATTCGCCGTTGCGCCCGAACAGGGCCTGATTGAGGTCCGATTGCTCCGTCTTGGTAGGAAGGCCTGTCGAAGGGCCTCCGCGCTGGACATCCACCACTACGAGAGGAAGTTCGGTCATCACGGCAAGCCCGAGGGCCTCGCTCTTGAGGGCAAGACCCGGCCCGCTGGTCGTGGTGACTGCGAGGTTGCCGGCGAACGCCGCACCTATTGCGGTGCAGATACCGGCAATCTCATCTTCAGCCTGCAGGGTCTTGGCTCCGAGGCTCTTGTGTATGGCAAGTTCCTCGAGTATGGCTGTAGCGGGTGTGATGGGATATGAGCCGCAGAAGAGGGGCAGGCCCGACTTCTCGCTGGCGGCGAGCAGGCCCCAGGCCACGGCCTGGTTGCCGGAGATATTCCTGTACAGACCGGGAACTGCGGCGCCGGAAGGCTCGCAGCGATAGGTATTGGGAACGGCCTGGATGTTCGCGGCATAGTTGAAGCCGTCGAACACAGCCTTCCTGTTCGGTTCCACGAACTCGGGATGCTTCTTTCCGAACTTTTTCTCAATATAGGCGTAGATGTGTTCGAGCGGACGGCTGTAGATGAAGCAGGCCATGCCGAGGGTGAACATATTCTTGCAGCGCACAATAGCCTTGGCATCCATTCCGCTGCCTTCGAGAGACTCTTTGGTAAGAGTGGTAATAGGGCAGACGAGTATGGTTCTGTCTTCAACGCCGAGCTCCACGAAAGGATTGGCAGTCCTGAATCCGGCCCTTTCCATCGATGCGTCGTCGAAAGCATCCTCATCGACAAGGATAAGGGCTTCCCTCTTGCACCACTTGGCGCCGACCTTGAGGGCGGCGGGGTTCATTGCCACAAGCATGTCGCAATAGTCGCCGGGAGTGGCGACGCGGTCGCTGCCTATGTGCACCTGGAAACCCGAAACGCCCGCCACGGTGCCGTGAGGGGCGCGTATTTCGGCCGGGTAGTCGGGGAAAGTCGAAAGACCGTTCCCGTGAATAGCCGAGGTATCAGCAAAAAGAGACCCCGTGAGTTGCATTCCATCTCCGGAGTCTCCTGCAAATCGTATCACAACGTCAGTGACGTCGATGACCTTATGTTGCATAAGCGTATTGACTTTTACTGCTGCTGTTCTGCTGCCTTGGCTGCAAGTTCAGCCTGAAGAGTGTCGAGCGTGCGGCCTTCGGGGATAGCGAGAGCCTTGCGGGCGGCAGGAGTAAGGTCGGTACTCTGTGCGGGATCAACGAACAGAAGCGCGTTGACGTCGAATACGTAGATGTATCCGCCATCCTTGGCCAGTTTGTCGATAGTTTCCGAGACCTTCTTCTGAATGGGCTCGAGAAGAGCGGCCTGCTGCTGCTGGAGTTCTGCCTGTACGCTCTGGTCGAACTCCTGGATACGCTGCTGTATCTGGGTAAGTTCGTTCTCTTTGGTCTCGCGGATTGCAGGGGTCCAGGTGGAAACCTTCTGCTGATATACCTGATACTTGCTCTGGAACTCTTCGACCATTGCCTGATAGGTCTCCTGGGCCTCCTGGCTGGCGGCGGCAAGAGTAGTGCGGGCTTCATCCATCTCGGGGCAGAGCTGAATGAGCTCGGCAGAATTGACGTGAGCGAATTTCTGTGCGAAGGCAGAAATGCTCATAAGCGAAACGGCTGCGATTAAAACGATCTTTTTCATATCACGAAATTTTTGATTTATATACTGTTAGAATTGCTGTCCGATAACAAAGTGGAACTGGCTTCCGCCAATCGAGGCGTCGTCGAATCCGTATCCCCAGTCAACGCCCAGCAGACCGACCATAGGCAGGAAGATTCTCACGCCGACACCGGCGCTTCGGTAAATCTGGAACGGGTTGAATTTGCGTATATCCGACCAGCAGTTTCCTCCTTCGAGGAAAGTGAGCAGATAGATGGTGCTCTGCGGCTGCATCAGCACGGGGTAACGGAGCTCAACCGTGAACTTGTCGTAAACATTTCCGGCATAGGCCATACCCTGCGAGTTGTAGGCGCTCTGCTGATACGGGGTGAGGGAGTAGTTCTGATAACCGCGAAGCGAGATGACCTCGTTTCCATATGTGCTGTAACCGCTCATACCGTCACCTCCCACGAGGAATCCTTCGAACGGCGAATAGCCCCATTTCCTGTTGTAATAGCCAAGGTAGCCGAACTGGGCCCTGGTCATGAGCACGAGATCGCCGACGAGTTTGGTATAAAGCGCACCGGAAAACTTCCACTTGTGGTACTCAATCCATTTGTATCGTTCGGCGGCGCTCCAGAGCAGGTTGCCCGACGCATCCGTGGCGCTGTAGTCGATGTCCAGCGGATTGCTCACGTGAACCCTGTTGCCTTCGGCGTCCATACCCTTGTGGCGCAGCAGCGAGAACGGAGGGGTGAGCGACATCGAAAGGCTGAACTCCGAACCCTGACGGGGATATATCTGCTGGTCGGTGGAGTTGCGCACAAGGTTGAGCGTATAGCTGATGTTGTTCGCGAGGCCGTCATCAAAGATGAAATAGCCGCTGTACCAGTTGGTCAGCCGGTATGTCTGCCAGCTCAGGCCATTGTACATCACGAAGAATGAATCGGGCCACTTGAGCCTGTGACCGAGCGAAGCCGAAGCGCCGAACACCTCCATCTCGCGGTTATGGCTGAGGATATTGAGTGCAAGATAGGAATCCGTCTGGCGCGTATAGTACACGCTCGTATTGAGCGACGTGGGTTTCTTGCCGAAGAGCCAGGGCTCGGTGAAGCTTCCGCTGAGGGCCGTATAGTAAGTTCCGTTGGTCTGGAAGCGGAAAGCGAGGCTCTGCGCATCTCCCTGCGGGAAAGGCCTCCAGGCCTCCTTGTCGAAAAGCCGGCGGGTAGAGAAATTGTTGAAACTGATACCTACGGTGGCAACGAAGGTATTGCCGCCCCAACCGCCCGAAAGTTCGAACTGGTTCGAAGGCTTTTCGGTGACGTGGTAGGCCACATCGACCGTATTGTTCAGCGAATTAGGCAGAATTGTGTATCCCTTCTGAGGGTCCATTATGGCCTCGGCATCGAACTGGCCGAGCGAGGCGATTTCGCGTATGCTGCGCTCGAAGTCGGACTGGCTGAAGAGATAGCCCGGGCGGGTGAATATCTGCCTGCGGACAACCTTTTCGTGGGTGAGGTCATTGCCGTCGATTATCACGTTGTTGATAGTTGCCTGCTTGCCTTCGGTAATGCGCAGTTCGACATCCACGGAGTCGTTCTGGATGTTTGTCTCGACCGGTGTGATGTTGAAGAAGAGGTAACCGTTGTCGCGATAAAGCTTCGAAATGTCGTAATCTCCCTGCTTTCCGCCGCCGTAGAGGCGTTTTTCCATGGATACGACATCATATACGTCGCCCTTGCTGATGCCGAGTATTTCGTTGAGCACTCCTGTATCGTACACCGAATTGCCCGTCCAGGTAATGTCGCGGAAGTAGTATTTGTTGCCTTCCTCAAGGTCGAAATCGATATTGAGGCGCTTTTTGATTTTGCCGTTCTTCTTGACGATATCTACGAAATACATCGAGTCGCGCACGATGTGGGCGTCGCGGTAGCCGGCCTCATTGAGGGCATTGACCAGCTGAACCTTGTCGTTGGGATATTCCTTTTCGTCGAATTTCTTGCTCGAGAAGAAGTTGTAGAACTTGTGCGACTTGGTCTTCTTCATCGCCTTGGCCAGCTTGAATTCCTTGACATCGGGCGCGCCGTTGAAGGTGATATCGCGTATCTTGACTTTCTGTCCGCGGTCAACCGCAAAGTTCACGCGTATGGCGTTGTTCACTATGCTGTCCTTTGCCGACTCTGCATTCACTTCGCAGAGAAGGTAGCCCTTCTCGGCGTAGTAGCGCTTGATGATGTCGGACGAGGTCTTGTTGACATATTCGGAGAACTCGCCGCCGCGACGGAGGTTCAGACGGTCCTGCAGGTCTTTCTTTTCGGAAGACTTCACACCGGAGAAGGTCCACTTCGAAACCCTCGGCCGCTCGACGATGTCGATACGAAGGTAAACGGAGTCGCGCTCGGGGCTGAAATGGTCGACAAACAGGGATACGTCTTCGAAGAAGCGCTGCATGTAGAGACGCTTCACGACATTTGAAAGATCTTCGCCCGGGACCTTGACACGAATGCCCGGCTGAAGGCCAGTCTGCTGTATTATCTGGTTGGAATTGAAGTAAGTGTTTCCGGTGACCGACACCCCTCCGAGAATATATTCACGGGGATTGGTATAATCGACTTCGTCCTGCGCATACAAACCCGTCGCAGCACAAAGACCCGTCAGAATCACCAACGCAAGCCGGAAAACCTTCATCTTACAAAACACAGGGCGCAAATATACTCAATTTATTTGACTTTACCGAAACGGCGGTCACGCGAAGAATACTCTTCAAGCGCGGCCAGAAGGTTTTCCTTTCTAAAATCAGGCCAAAGTGTATCGGTGAAGACGAACTCCGAATAGGCGGTCTGCCAGAGCATATAGTTCGAGATGCGCTTTTCGCCAGAAGTGCGGATGACGAGTTCGGGGTCGGGTACACCCGCCGTCACGAGCGCGGCATCGATATCTTCCATCGTCAGAGGGCCGCGGCCTTCGGCGAGCAGACGGTTGGCGGCCTGTAGGATATCCCACTTGCCGCTATAGCTCATCATCACGGCCAGAGTCAGGCGAGTATTGTGAGCCGTGGCATCCTCAAGGGCATGTATGGCATCCTGGAGGGCCGGTGAAAGGCGTCCGATATTACCCAGGGCGCGGAAGCGCACACTGTTGCGCATCATGGTCTCGTACTCCCCTTCTATGCTCTTCATCATGAGCCCCATCAGATAATCGACCTCCTCGGCGGGACGGTTCCAGTTCTCTTCGGAGAAGGTGTACAGCGAGAGGAACTTCACGCCAAGTTCGACGCAGGCTTCCGTTATGTCGCGGACCCGTTCCACTCCTTCGACGTGCCCGCGGATGCGTTCGAGGCCGCGGCTGCGGGCCCATCGGCCATTGCCGTCCATTATTATCGATATATGCTGAGGTATCTGCATAGGCTTAAGAATTACGGACATCTTCGCCCCAGAGCAGCTTGGTGCGCAGGGCGGTTATGAAATTGGACTTGCCGAGCACTACGCGGCGCAGGGGGAACGGGGCCGGGCCGACCTCGACCGAAGCGCCGACGGGAATCCGGTAGTCGCGGTTGTCGAGCGAGAGCCTGACTTCGGAAGCACCCCTCCCGCGGTCGTGTATGCCTATTGACACGCGGGTGTGTTCGGGAACGAGCAGCGGGCGCACATTGAGGTTGTGCGGGGCCACGGGCGTGATGATGCAGGCTTCCAGATCGGGTGTGCAGATGGGCCCTCCGGCGCTCAGCGAGTAGGCCGTAGAGCCGGAAGGCGTGGACACGAGCAGTCCGTCGGCCCAGTATGTGGGCAGATGGCGGTCGGCATCGAGGCGGACATCGATTCCGAGTGTACCCGACCCGAGCCGGTGCACTCCGGCCTCATTGAGGGCATAAGGAAGGAAGCCGTCGGGAGCGGGAGCACCCAGCACCGACACCTCAAGCATATGTCTGTCTTCGATATGGAAAGATGACGAAGAAAGCGCCGAAGCCACTTCGTCGGGAGTGTATTCCGAGAGGAATCCGAGGCGGCCAAGATTCACGCCGAGCAGAGGAAGGCCGAGCGGCGCCGCGAACGCGGCAGCAGTAAGGAAAGTGCCGTCGCCGCCGAAGCAGAGCAGTATTTCGGTGCCGTCACCCAAGCCCTCGGAAACATCGTAGAGCACATGGCCTGATGCTTGCAGAGCATCCTTGAGCGCGAGCACCGAAGGCTCGCCGCGGAGAGCCTCTTTCTTTATATAACAGGCAATTTTCATTTTAGCCCTCAAATTTAGCATAATTATTCCTATTTTTGCAAGCTATATGACAAGGCTGAGCGTCAACATAAACAAGATTGCCACCCTGCGCAACGCGCGCGGCGGCAATGTTCCTGACGTACTCAAGGCCGCGCGGGACATTCAGGGCTTCGGTGCCGAAGGAATCACGGTCCACCCCCGCCCTGACGGAAGGCACATCCTTTATTCGGACGTACGCGCGCTCAGGCCTCTCGTCACCACCGAATTCAATATCGAAGGCAACCCCGAGCACTCGTTCATCGACCTGGTGTGCGAGGTGCGGCCTGACCAGGTGACTCTCGTGCCCGATGCCTACGATGCCATCACATCCAACGCAGGCTGGGACATTCCCGCCCATGCGGGCTTCCTCGAAGCGGTCTGCAGGCGTTTCCACGAGAAGGGTATCAGGGTGTCTATATTCATCGACCCCGAGCCAGCGATGTGCGCCGCCGCCAAGGCCGTCGGAGCCGACCGCGTGGAGATGTACACAGCCTCCTACGCCGACCTGTTCCCCGCCGACCCTACCGCAGCCATCGCACCTTACATACGCACCGCACAGGCCGCCCGCGAAGCCGGACTCGGCCTCAACGCCGGCCACGACCTCAACCTCGACAACCTCGAGTACTTCATACGCAACATCCCCTGGACAGACGAAGTGTCCATAGGCCACGCCCTCATAAGCGACGCCATCTATTCGGGGCTTGAGCATACCGTCAAAGATTATTTGAAAGCAACACATATTTTATGAAAAAATCATTTATCCTCAGCATCATCTCCCTTGCCGGAGTGATTGCACTCGCCGTTCTCCAGGTCTGCGGCAAGAAGGCCGAAACCGCTCCCGCAGCACAGCAGGAAGACCTCATCAAAGCCGAAATCGTATTCTTCCAGCTCGACAGGGTCATCGCAGAATACAACTACGCAAAGGACCTTTCGGACGCTTTCGACAAAAAAGCCACCAAGGTTGACGGAGAAGTCACAAAGCGCCGCACCAGCCTCGAAGAGGACATCAACCGCCGCGGCAACACTCTCGAAGCCGACGTCAAGGCCTGGCAGGAGAAAATCGACAAAGGCCTCATGACCCGCACCACCGCCGAAGCGCAGGGAGCGAAGCTTCAGAGCCGTCAGGAAGAACTCCAGCAGTATGCAGCCCAGAAGCAGAACGAGTTCCAGCAGTATGCAGCCCAGAAGCAAAACGAACTTGCCGAGGAGCAGCAGGTTACCCTCAACAACATAGCCAACGCCATCAAGGAATTCGTTGACGAGTTCCGCGTAGAGAACGGATACACCATTATCCTTTCGACCCAGGGCGACCTTCTTCCCGCTCCCGTTGCCACAGCCGACAGCGCCATTGACATCACCGATGCCATCATAGCCGGCCTCAACGCCAAATACGCCGAACAGACAAAATAATGCCGATGAGAAAGCTTCTGCCCGTCCTTCTGATGCTGCTGTGCACACCCCTTCCGGAGCTGTGCGCCCAGAGCATATTCAAGGCCGCGGCAGTCGAAGTATCCGGCGACAAGGTGCGCAAGGGCCGCCGCACGTTCTACGTGCACGTAGTCAAAGAGCACCAGACCCTCTATTCGATAGCCAGGGCCTACGGCGTGACCACGCGCGACATCATCGATTCCAACAAGAACCTCAACCTCGATGCCGTACCCATCCATCCGGGCGATATGCTATATATCCCTGTCATTGCCGAGGCCGCCGCAGCGAAGGTTGAGGAAGAAACCGTTCCTGTCACGCCCGATCCCGAAATCACCCCCGCACTCGAGCGCGAGGATCTCATCCCCGTACAGGCGGACACCACCCTGCTCATCATCGAGGACGAGCCCATCCAGACAGTCGAAGCCACCGAGGAACTTTCGGGCGAAGACCCGTTCTTCTACGACATTCCTGAGGTCATCCACGTCACACTGCTTCTTCCGCTGGGCACCGCCACCAAACCGAACGAGCACTACTTCAACTTCTATGCAGGAGCCCTTATGGCCGCACGTCAGGCCGGGCGCAGCGGAATCAACCTCGACATCGAGGCTCTCGACCTTTCGGAAGCCGGGCAGGAAGAAATACGCGCCAGGCTTGAAAAGAGCGACATAATCCTCGGACCCGTTTCGTCTGCCGACATCTCGAGCGTTCTGCCCCTTCTGCCCGAAGACAAGTACGTCATCTCTCCGATGGACACCAAGACCGCCCCGCTCACCCGGGACGCGCACGTCATCCTTGCGGCAACCCCCGTCTCGGCCCAGATTGAGGATGCTGTCAGCTGGATGACGGCCGACACCGACAGCACCGACGTAATAATAATCCCGCGCGAAGAAGGACGCGCGCTCAATGCCAATACCCGCGCTATGGTGGGCGAGATACAGCGCGACACGACCGGCCTCCACATCGAAGAAGTCTCGTACCTCATAAGCAAGGGTCTCGAAATGGACGAGTGGTTCGACGCCAACGTACACTTCGCCGACACCACGTGCAGAATCTTCCCCGTCTCAGACAACGAAGCCTTCATAAAGGAAGTCATCCGCGCCGCCAACGTACAGAGTTTCAAGGGTAAGGACGTTTACCTCTATGGCCCGGCAAAAGTGAGGGCCGCGGAAATGGAAGACCTGTGCAACGCCCGCCTTCACGTATCGGCCTCGTACCACATCAATTACAAGGAGGCCGCCGTACAGCAGTTCGTGCTTGACTGGAGGGCTGTGATGAAGGGCGAGCCAGACTCGTTCGCTTTCCACGGTTACGACACAATGCTGTATTTCACCGGCATCTGTGCCGAATACGGACGCCAGTGGCCGGAGAAACTGCCCGAATATACACGGGACGGTCTGCAGACACGTTTCAAGTTCTCGCACACCGACGCGAAGGGCTATGTGAATGAAGGAATCAGACGCGTGGTCTATTCGAACAACTTCAAAGCAGAGATTTTGCGTTAGCGATTGCCTCCGCAGTTATGGATTCGCCGGACAGAAGTCTGGCGATTTCCATTATACGCTCCTGCTCTCCCAGACGGCGGAGGGTCGAGAGCACGCGGCCGTCTTCCTGCTCGACCTTTGACACAAGGTAATGAGCCTTGCCTTTTGCCGCTACCTGGGGCAGATGGGTGATTGCCAGCACCTGCATATTCTCGCCCATTGAGCATATCATGGCGCCCATCTTGTGGGCTGCGCTGCCGCTGACTCCGGTATCGATTTCATCGAATATCATCGTGGGCATTCCGGTATAGCGCGCCATTATTGCCTTAAGGCTGAGCATAATGCGCGAAAGCTCGCCCCCGGACGCACACTTCGAGAGTTCTTCGGGAACAGTGTTGTTCGCGCTGAAAAGGAAGCGCACGGAATCGGTCCCGCGGGCCCCGGCTCCGGCCGTGCGGACATCCACGCTGAAGATTGCCCGGTCGAGCTCCAGATATCTTACGCTCTTTGTAACCTCCTCGGAAAAAATCGGAGCGGCCTCGCGGCGCTTTTCACCAAGTTCCAGGGCAAGGAGGTCATATTCGCTCCGCAGAGCGGCAATCCGCTTCTCGAGTTCAGCGGCCTTTTCGCGAAGGGCATCGGTGCCCGAAACGGCCTGAGAGTAGCGCTCGCGCAGAGCGATGAGTTCCGCTTCGGTCGTACACGAGTGCTTGCGGAGAAGCCCGTATATCAGCGAGATGCGTTCGTCCAGCCACGCAAGCCTTTCGGGAGAGCCTTCTATGCGGGCAAACTGCGAGGCTATCTCGTCAGAGATGTCCTCTATTTCCAGGCGGGCCGAATCCACGCGGGCGGCAATAGCGCCAGCCGAAGGCACGAAACGCGCAACTCTTTCAAGACGGCGACCGCATTCGCGCAGCGAACTGCCTACCGGAGGAATCCCGTCGCACCCCGGGTCGAGACACGAGGCGGCATCGGAAAGATCCTGCCTTATCTGCTCCGCATTCTGGAGAGTGAGCTGCTCTTCTTCGAGTTCGGCCATTTCACCGTCACGCAGGTTGGCCTCGCTGAGTTGCACGAACTGGGCTTCGTTATAGTCCCTTTCGGCTTCCTGCCGGCGGATGAGTTCATTTGTCGTCTCCAATTCGCCGACTGCAGCGGCAAGCTGCCACCAGCAGTCCGAAGTCCTGTCCCTCAGGGGAACAAGCGAGGCATAATGGTCCAGCAGGTCCATCTGGTACGATGCACCGGTAATCGCCAGACTCTTATGCTGCGAATGGATATCGACTATATACGGGGCGATGCGGGCCAGGAACGGCAACTGAACCGGAGCGTCATTGACGAACGAACGGCTACGTCCCGTGGAATAGACCACCCGCCTTATCACAAGGGCGTTGTCATCCCACTCGGCATCCTCTTCGCCGAAAATGTTCCTGAGTGCCTGAACGTCACCTTCTACCGAGAATTCCGCTTCGACAACACAACTTGCCGCGCCTTCGGATATGACCGAGGCGTCGGCGCGCCCCCCCTGCAGAAGAGAAAGGGCACCGAGCAAAATGGATTTGCCGGCGCCTGTCTGTCCTGTGATTATCACGAGTCCCCCGGGGAAAGTGATGTCGAGGGAGTCGATCAGAACGTAATTCTCGACGTGAAGGGAGCGAAGCATCCTACTTCGTTTCTTCGGTGTGAGCCTTGCGGTAGCTTATCTCGCCTGCCTCGAACTCACTGATTGCCACGAGGTCGGGTTTGGGCTGACGCTCGAAATACTTGCTGATTTCAATCTGCTCCTTGTTCTCGAAGGTCTCGTCCATAGTGTCGCGCTCGTTCTTGAATTCTTCGAGTTTGCGGGCAATCTCTTTCTTTTCGGCAAGGGATATCTGGTTTGCGCGGCGGCTCAGAACCACCACGGTCTCATAAATGTTGCCTGTAGGCTCCGCGAGGTACCTGACGTCGCGGGTGACGGTGTTTGTAGGGATTTTCTTTTCCATATTGTCGTTTTTCTTTGTCTTCTGAATATAGTACGGGCCGCCACTGAGCGGAAGTTTCAAATTATTCCGACTTCACTTTGCGGTACAGTCCGTCGAGTTCCTTCTTGTACTGCGACTCCGGGTATTCACCTATGAAATTGTAATAGTCGTCAATGAATATCAGGTAACGTTCCTTCTGTTTGGAAGGCACGCTCAGCAGGGCATACTTGTACGAGGACATCGCAGTCAGATACAGGATTTCCTCGCGGTGCGAGTTGTCGGCGTCCTCCTTGAGGACGTTGCGCAGCGCCACACGCGAAGCCTTGTAGTCCTCCATCTTGTAATAGATGCGGGCATCTTCGAAAGCCTTGCGGTCGAGCCGCTCGTTCAGGTCGGCAAGCATCTTGTTGCAGATATCACGCTTGTCGGTTTTCGGGTTGAGTTCCAGATACTCGTTTATGGATGCAATGGTATTGCGGGTGGGAGTCTGGTCCAGTTCGTAACGCAGTGTCGCACGGTACAGGCAGTCGACCCGGAGGAACTGTGCGATTTCCGAGAAGGTACTGCGCGGATAGTTCTGGATGAAGTGGAAGAAATTGCCTTCGGCTGTGGGATAATCCTTGAGTTTGTAGTTGCTCAGGCCCCAGAAGTACTGCACTGTATCGTCACGCTCGGTGCCCGATGTAATCATCGCCAGCGACTCGAACAGCTGCGCGGCCTTCTGGTATTTGCCGTCGTAGAAATACTTGAATGCAGCCTCGTACTTGACGTCCGGATCGGCGCTTTCGAATATTGCATCATACTCCGACTTGCAGGCTCCGGCAAGAAGGGAGAGCAGGGCAAAAGCCGCTATGAATTTTCTTTTGTTCATAATCATATCAATTCGCAGAAAAGCGTGGCCTGGGTGCAGTCGGTCACTTTCACATTGACCAGATCGCCGGCCTTGTGAACGTCGTCCACCCACACGCACATCTTGTTCGTGAGAGTACGCCCGCAGAGCTGTCCGCCTTTTTTTGACGGGCCCTCGACGAGAACCTCAAAAACTTTGCCGCAATCGCGGCGGTTGCTTTCCAGGCTGAGGGCGTTCTGCAAGTCGATTATCTCGTTCAGGCGCCGGGTCTTCTCCTCTATGGGCACATCGTCGGGATATTTGCGGGCCGCGAGGGTGCCGGGACGTTCCGAGTAGTAGAACATAAAGGCGTAATCGAATCCAACTTCGCGGAAAAGGTCGAGCGTGGCGGCGTGGTCTTCGAGGGTTTCGGAACAGAAGCCGGCAATCACGTCGGTCGTGATAGCGCAGTCGGGCATTGCGGCGCGTATGGCGGCCACCCGCTGCAGATACCACTCGCGCGTGTAGCGGCGGCGCATCTTTTCGAGTATGCGGTTCGAGCCGGACTGTACCGGCAGATGAATGTGGCGGCAGATATTGGAGTGCGAAGCCATAACCGCGATGACTTCGTCCGAAATGTCCTGAGGGTTCGAGGTGGAGAAGCGTATGCGCAGACCCGGGCAGGCTTCGGCCACCATAGCGAGAAGGGCGGCGAAGGTCGTGCCCTCGAAGTTGTAGGAATCTACGTTCTGGCCCAGAAGCATCACTTCGCGGTAACCGTCCTGCAGGCAGCGGCACGCCTCACGCACTATGCTGTGAGAGTCACGGCTGCGCTCGGCCCCGCGGGTGAAAGGCACCACGCAGTACGAGCAGACATTGTTGCATCCGCGCATTATGGAGATGAATGCGCTCACACCGTTACGGTCAGTGCGGACAGGGACGATTTCAGCGTAGGTCTCGCTGCGCGAAAGGCGGACGTCCATCTGCGGACCCTGCGCCGCGGCCTCGAGCATCCCGGGCAGATGACGGTAGGAATCAGGCCCGGCAACGATGTCAACCTTGCCCGTTTCGAGCAGGGCGTCCTTCATCCGCTCGGCCATACAGCCGAGGATGCCTATGATTACAGGGCGCTTGCGGCGCTGGAGTGCGAACTGCGTAAGGCGTCCGAGGATGCGCTGCTCGGCGTTGTCGCGCACCGAACAGGTATTCGCAAAGATAACGTCGGCAGCCTCGATGTCTTCGCAGCGTTCATAGCCGCTTCCGGCCAGGATGGCAAAGACCACCTCGGTGTCGGCAACGTTCATCTGACAGCCGTAAGTCTCTATGTAGAGCTTTTTCATCGGGCGCAAAGATAGGTATTTTTTTACTACTTTTGTGGGTTGAAACATTTTATGAAAAGGTTCATTTACATACTCGTGCTCGCACTGGCAGCGGTTTCGTGCCGCTCGTACGAAGACCTCCGGGTTGAAGATTTCGAAATTCTCTCGCTCAGCCCCACGAGCCTGCGCAGCGCCGACGTTTCCCTGCTCGTGCGCATCGACAACCCCGCGGCACGCTTCACTCTGAGCGACATCGCCCTTACCGTACGCAACAACGGCACACAGGTCGCCTCATTCACCTCGGACGGTGCGAAGATCGGACACGGCGTGTCGGATGTGACGCTTGCCCTCAAATGCCAGCTCGACCTCACGGACATCAATGCCCTGCGCGGTTTTCTTGCAGCCGGAGCGCTCACGGCGGATGTCAGTGCCGACTACAAGGGATCAATGGGAAGGAAACACAACTTCCACGAAGATGGCGTTCCGCTGCGCGAAGCACTCGATAAACTCGGTCTGAGGCTGTAGCTGTGGCAGATTTTTTGTAAATTTGTGCCTTCGCTTATGAAAAAGACATTTACGGCAATCGCCCTGCTGCTCGCATCCACACTTTGCGCAAACGCTCAGATCGTGGGCATCTATACTTCCGTACCCGACTCCATCCCCGCAGGATGCGTCGTGGTCGATTCGCTCGTTTACTCGCAAACCCAGAGGGTCGAGACCTCGCTGCGCGGAGGCAACTTCAACACGATAATGCCCGAAAACGTGACATTCCGCCACAGCGTTGCCGTAGGCGACGCGCTCGATGCCCAGATACAGTCCAACCAGGGCCGTCTGGTGGAAGGTTACCGCATACGCATCTTCCTCGACAACCAGCAGGACTCACGCGAACGCTCCGCCAAGGCCGTTGAAGAATTCACCAAACTGTACCCCGGATACAATACCTACCGCTCGTTCACCAATCCCTTCTTCAAGGTAACGGTGGGTGACTTCCGTACCAAGGCGGACGCCCAGATAGCGCTCAAGCGCATAAGCCGCAGCTTCCCTGCCGCGTTCATCGTCAAAGAAAAAATGAAATACCCTGTCATCGACCTCGACCGCGCAATTATTGTCGACACTCTCAAGGTCGTCAGAAGAATTGAACATCCCGCAGCGCAATGATAGGACAGACCCTCGAGCAAAAGCTGACGCAGAAGCTCTCCCCTCTCCAGATACAGACAATCAAGCTGCTCGAACTGTCCATCCAGGACCTCGAGCAGAGGGTCCGTGCCGAGATTGAGGAAAACCCGGCCCTGGACGACTCCACCACGTCGGAGGAGGGCTCGAAGGAGGTTTCGCTCGACAGTCTTGACGAAAACGATCCTACCCCCGCATACAAGCTCAAAGTCAACAACTGGGGCAAGGACCCCCGTCCCGAATACAACACCTTCGCCGTACGCGAGAGTTTCCTCCAGGGGCTGATGGAACAGCTCGGCTTCAAGAACCTCTCCGAACAGGAATACCGCATCGCAGCTTTCCTGATAGGCTCGCTGGGCGAAAACGGCTACCTCGAACGCGACATTCCCTCGCTGACCGACGACCTTGCCTTCCGCTTCGGGATCGACACCACCGAAGATGAGGTGGAGCGTATGCTCGGCGTAGTACAGACGCTCGACCCTGCCGGCATAGGCGCACGCAATCTGCGCGAATGCCTGCAGATACAGCTCCAGCGCGCACCGCACAGCGAGGTGAACGACCTCGCCCTGCGCATCATCCGTGACGAATTCACCGAATTCTCGGCCATGCACTACAATACGCTCCGCAACCGCCTCTCGGTGAGCGAAGAACAACTCAAGGCAGCCGTGAAACGCATCACCCGCCTCAACCCTTATCCCGGCGGGCAGGTCGAGGATGCATTCATCGAACAGTCGCAGCAGATAGTTCCCGACTTCAAACTCATTGAAAACGCCGACGGCTCGCTGAGCTTCGAAATGGCCCGCGGCTCGATTCCCGAACTGCGCATCAGTCACCAGTTCGAGCAGATGCTGCACGAGGCCGAAGGCCGCAGCGAGCGCGAGCAGAAAGAAACGATTACCTTCATCAAGAGCAAGATAGACTCGGCGAAGTGGTTCATCGAAGCCATCAAGCAGCGACGCAACACCCTCCAGAAGACGATGCAGAGCATCTTGAACTACCAGATGGAATTCTTCCTGAGCGGTGACGAGAAGCGCTTGCGCCCGCTTATCCTTGAGACCATCGCCGACGACACAGGATTCGACATTTCGACCATCTCACGCGTAGTCAACGAGAAATACATCGAGACACCTTACGGCATCTTTCAGCTCAAGTACTTCTTCAGCGAAAAACTCCTCAACAGCAAAGGCGAGGAAGTGTCCACGCGCGAAGTCAAGAGTGCCCTTCAGGACATCATCGACGCCGAAGACAAAAGCAAGCCGCTCACCGACGAGCAGCTTGTTGAAGAACTCGGGCGCAAAGGCTATGAAATCGCACGCCGCACCGTCGCCAAGTACCGCCAGCAGCTGGGCATTCCCATAGGAAGACTCAGGGTCAGGCTGTAGGACGGAGAGCACTAAAGCTTAGGCCCGTAGCAGAGGTCGCCGGCATCGCCCAGGCCGGGTACGATGTACGAATGGCTGGTAAGTTCGGGGTCGATGGCCGCAACCCAGAGCACAGCATTCCCGGGCAGTTTCTTTTTCAGGTACTCGACAGCCTGCGCACTGGCGAAGGGGCAGACAAGATGCACCTTGGCGACCTTTCCGCCCTGCGCGCGCAGCACCTCGAGAGCCACCTCCACCGACGAGCCGGTGGCCAGCATAGTATCGGCAAGGATGAGTGTCTTTCCCGTCAGGTCGGGGCAGGTGCAGTACTCGGTGTGGATGTGGAACTCTCCTTCGGAATCATACTTGCGATAGGCTGCGACAAATGCATTTTCAGCCGAATCGAAGCAACTCAATATGCCCTCGTGAAGAGGTAATCCGGCACGCATGATGGTGGCTATCACCACCTTCTCGTTGGGGACCTTCACCTTGGCAATACCCAGAGGGGTCACCACTTCCCTCTCTTCGCTGACAAGAGTCTTGCTTATCTCGTAGCCGAATATCTGCCCGAGACGGTTGAGGTTCGTACGGAAACGAAGGCTGTCCTTCTGCATGTTCCGGTCGCGCAGCTGGCTCACTGCCGTGTTCAGAACGGAGCTGAACTCACCGAGGTTGATTACTTGCATTGTATTCTGTCTGTTGGTTAATAATTCTTGCGTGTCGCATGGCATACAAGCTGGATGTCGATATCATCGACCTTGAGTCCCTTGAAGCGCTTGTGACGGACGTGGGTCTCCACCATATCCAGCAGTTCCTCATCCACCACGTCACGGTATTCATCTGTCGAAGGGTCATACAGGTGGATGTGACGGGCCGGGACTGCGTCGAAGAACATCTTGCCCGACGAACTCATACGGCTGCCATATACGTGCGCGCCGGAGAGCGCGAGGAGGATATTGTAAACCGAGGATGTCGAGATGCGCTTCTTTGTCGTTTCGGCTATGTAGTCAACCACCATATCGGCACTCGCGTGGACAAGCGCGGACATAGCCTCATGCACGGCCTCGCGCTGAGGCGTGCTTTTCAGGCCGTGCTCGCGCAAGGCGTCACGGAACTCTTCCATACTGGCGGGGCGGACTCGGGTTTCCAGCATATCTTTTACGGCTCGATAAGGGCAACTATCTGATTCTTTTCGACCTTGTCCCCTTGCGCGGCAGTGACGGAGATGATTCTGCCATCACAGGCAGCCTTGATTTCCTCCATCCCGTAGAATGCCTGGACGAAGCCTATCGTCCCGCCAGCCTTGACGGCCTTGCCGGCTGCCGGGGCGGTACTGTTGTCGGCGACATCCACCTGCCAGAGCAGACCGCCCTTGACGGGTGCCTGAACCGCTACGGCCCCGGGGTGCGCGGCCATAAGCGAATCGATGTCGAACGCCGGCATCTCCACCACCGGACGTTTTATCACTATCGGTGCGCCGGCCTTGGCCTTGAGGTCTTCCAGTTCCTTGTTGAACCGTTCCTTGGCCACTCCGCTGCGGTAATCGAGATACTGGCGCTCGTGCATCGCGAGTTCGAAGAGTTCCTCGTCGTCCTGACCGTAGTCCCAGCCATTCTCGTCCATCATAGCGCGGAATTTCGGGAGCTCGTCGGGATAGTTGTCCTGCGGGTTGCCGGTGAAGAATTCCATTCCCTTCTCTTTTGCGAGTTCTACGATTTCCGGAGCAAGAGGGCCCGGCAGGGTGCCCATACGGCCCAGAATCATTCCCCAGGTATCCTTGTCGATAGTGCTGAAACGCGGCTTGTCCTGGCTGAGGGCAAGCAGGTTCATAAGGGCCGTGTTCTTGACATACTGGCTGAACGGGGTTACGAGAGGAGGATAGCCGAGTCGCGGCCATACATATTCCACTTCGTTGAAGAGCTTGACCATAAGCGCGTCGAGCGAGCTCTGGGGCTTGCCTGTGGCTCGCTCGGATGCGTTGATTGCGGTCTGAAATCCCTTAAGGTCGGCCATCATCGAACCCATCATCCCTCCCGGCAGGCCGCAGCCTACGAGGAGCGAGGTCATCTTCGAGTTCGAAGGGTTGATCCAGTAGCCGAGGAAGTCGTCGATGAACTCCTGGGTGAGGGAGCGTACCTGCATATACGCGTCCATATTGATGTCCTTCACAAGGAAGCCCTCGTAGCGGAGCATCTGCTGTATGGTTATCACGTCGGGGTGAACCTTGCCCCAGCTGAGAGGCTCCACCGCCACATCAAGGTAATCGGCGCCCGCCCTTGCAACCTCAAGCATCGACGCCACCGCGAAGCCGGGGCCGCTGTGACCGTGGTACTGGACTTTCAACTGAGGATAGCGCTTCTTGATCGCACTGACCAGTTCGCCGAGGAAGCCGGGGCGACCGACGCCGGCCATATCCTTGAGGCATATCTCGTCGGCGCCATACTCGGCGAGCTTGTCAACCACGCCCATATAGTACTCGACGGTGTGGACAGGTGAATGGGTGACTGAAAGCGAAGCCTGGCTGACCATCCCGGCATTCTTCGCTCCCTCGATACTGAGCTTGAGGTTGCGATGATCGTTGAGGCCGCAGAAACTTCTTGCTATATCGACACCTTGTGCCTTCTTGACCCTGAACATCAGGGCGCGCACGTCGGCGGGGACCGGATTCATGCGCAGCGCATTGAGACCGCGCTCGAGCATATGAGTCTGGATGCCCGCCTTGTTGAAGGGGGCTGTCCAGTCGCGCACCGCCTTGTTCGGGTTCTCGCCGAAGAGGAGATTCACCTGCTCGAATGCGCCGCCGTTAGTTTCGATGCGGTCGAAACATCCCATATCTATGATTGCCGGTGCTACGCGTACCAGCTGGTCCGCTCTGGGCACATACTTGCCCGAAGACTGCCACATATCCCTGTAAACCAGGGAAAACTGTATCTCTTTTGCCATAATGTCTTTATTTCACTGCCGGGACGCTGTTCAGTTCGCGGCCACGGACTGCCATTTCATTCACTGCCGGGACGCTGTTCAGTTCGCGGCCACGGGCTGCCATTTCATTCACTGCCCAGACTGCCGCCGGCGAGGGTCTGCGCGAACCAGTCGATGTGGTACGGCAGAATCCAGGTCCAATAGTCCCAACGGTGCTTTGCGCGACTGAGCATAAGTATATGGTTAAGGCCGAGTTCCGTGCATCGCGCGTCGAACTCGCGGGCTGCCTGCGCGAAGCGCACATCCTCATAGCCGCAGGTAATGACCAGTATCTTTTCGGCCGCCGCGGGTTTGCCGCAGATTTCATTTACCCGGCCGAGGCGCTCGACGGCACATTCAGCGCGGCACACCGGCTCGCTGATATTCTGCGCTCCGAGCATCGGGGGGATACGGTCGGCCGAGCCGCCGGAGTATTTGAGGTCGAGCACACCGCTCATGGAGCCGGCGCCGCGGAAGCGATCAGGATGATCGAGGAAAATGTTCATCGCTCCGTGACCGCCCATCGAAAGGCCCGTGATAAAGGTTCTGTCTGCGAGAAGGGAATATTTTTCATCCAGCAAAGGCCAGAGGTCCTGCCAGAAGAACTTGCGCCACTGCATTCCGTTGGCGCCGGTGGAAAGGCTGCCGGGAGCGGGACTCGTGCTTTCAAGACCACCTTCGGGCAATTGCCCGGCCTTGTCGATGTACCAGCTGTCGAAGAAACCGTCGGGACAGACGATGCGCCAACCGTTCCTGTCGGCAAGGGCCTGGATGTCGGTATGCTCGGCCCAGTCGCGCGAGCATCCGGCCCAGCCGTGCAGCAGAAGAAGTGCAGGCAAAGCCTTTTCGGCCTCCTTGCCGGCAGGGCTGAACACATAAACGGTATCATTGCAGCCGAGCCACTGCGAAGGAACGACAAGCATCTCGGCCGAGGCGAGACGCTCCGCCGCGATTGCATCAGCCGAGGGCGCTGCGGGCGCGATTGTTCCTGTTGAGGGCGCTGCGGGCGACTCCGCTCTACCCGATACAGCGATAGCGGGCGATTCCGCTCCCTCCGATACAGCAACGGCGGGCGCCGCGGGCGATTCCGCTCTACCCGATGCAGCGATAGCGGGCGATTCCGCTCCATCCGATACAGCGATAGCGGGCGATTCCGCTCCCTCCGGTACAGCAACGGCGGGCGCTGCGGCCACGCTGCCACGTCCCATTGCGAAGGCCGGAACCGTTGCCAGCCACGAAACGGCTATAAAAGCCAACAGATTCTTATTCATATACTACGCATGCTCCAACAATCCGCTAATTTAGCACTTTTTCGCGAGCCTATCTTGCAAGGTTCAAAATAATTTGTACCTTTGCATCCCCAACACGGTGAGATTAGTTCAGTTGGTAGAGCACCAGATTGTGGTTCTGGGTGTCGTGGGTTCGAGCCCCACATCTCACCCCAACAAACCCTAGCAGTCTTTCAGGACTGAAGGAGAGATGGCCGAGTGGTTTAAGGCGGCAGTCTTGAAAACTGTTGAGCTGAAAGGCTCCGGGGGTTCGAATCCCTCTCTCTCCGCTGAAAAATCGCCGCAAGTTGCTAAACGTCAAGCACTTGCAGCGATTTTCTTTATATCTATCAACCAAATAGTCAACCAATTCTGTCTTGAACAAGGGTCATTTTCGGATGTTACCAAGAGCCTCTGGATGATTTAGAAGGTATTCGTCAAGACGTTTTCGGTTGAACTTCCACACTTTCCCCGTCATATACTGCACATTCCTCGGAAGCACACGGCTTTTGATGATATTGAAAGCGGTGTTGTGTGAACATCCAAGATATTCCGCAAGCCCATTAGTCCCAGATATGACATCTGGCAAGGTCTCCGTTGTTGTTTCCGTAGCCTCCATCTCCTTTGAACCTTCATTCGCGGCGTTTCCTCCTACCATAGCCTCAACTACGGAGATGGTCTTATCAACGGACTGAAGAAGCATTTTGTCAAGTTGCTGGTAGGACATTAGTGCAGTTCCACCAGCATTATCTGCGGACATTATGTAGTCAAGCAAGTTGCTGGTCTCAAGGCTCGCATATCCTCGCATCAATATCACCTTCCTCTTTGCCTTCAACTCATCAAGGTAAAACCTCTGCATTGTCGGTTCACACTCCTCTATCGCTTGGATGCAACCCACCCTCAACGTTTCCATTAGCCCCGTGTATCTTCTCAACTCGGCTGGATTGATACATTTGGCTTCATCATCCCATCGTAGCGATGGACTTTGCACCTCGCTCAAATAGTTGTTAATCAGTTCTTTATTCATAATAAACTAGTAAGTTCGTACTGTAATCCCCCTCTTAATCTTACTACCCAGTAAGTATAATAGCCCCCCTATCAGTTGCTTGCGTTAAAACGCCCTATATGTCAAGTAATTACAATTAACCTTCTATGCTTTTCATACCATTTTGAGACAAAATAGTCTACGTTGGAGATGGGTATGTAATGCACTTAATTTACGCCTCAATTTTCATTATAAAGCATTGTTATTCAATTACATACAAGAGGTATTTTCATCCTAAAACTGTCCTTCAAAAGCCTCGTTTCCGCGTGAAGGACAGATGGCTCTCTTAATTCCATCATCTTTCCGTATAACATCCAGACATCTTTCTTCACTTTTTCCACTTATCTAACTATTTATAGATAAATGTATTAGATATGGAACAGAACAAGATGTATAAACGCACTTCAAGGACACAAAGTCCAGAGACACGCCAGAAGATTTCGCAGTCACTCAAGGGTAGACAGAAGTCTTGGAGTCATTGCTATCACATCAGCAAGGGGATGGAAGCCTATTGGAGCAACGATGACAACTTTCCAGATGACACAAGACCATCAGACCCTAACGGACCGACCACAATATCCGACCTCATCTAATATCCTTCAGATGCTCTGCAAGGCTTAATACATCCTCCTTACAACGGATAGGATACATCTCATCACCGACCATCACCCCTCCGCTGATGGTCGGCTCTCTGCGTTCTATCAAGTCTGCTACCTCAACACCTATCAAATCTGCCACCTTCTGCAACCACGCGACCGTAGGATTGCCGTTGACCGCTGCCGATAGCGAGACGGGACTGATGTTCAACATTTCTGCCAACTTGGTCATATTCAAGCCTTTAGTCTTAAGTACTTCCTTTATCCTTAATGCCATAGTAATAATATTTGAGACAAAGATATAAAAATTAATACGAAAATACTAACTTTTTAGAAATAATTAAGGCTAAAGTATTGTATAATTCATATTTTAGTATTAACTTTGCTCTTGAAATAAAGGATATGATATTAATAACTAACACGCTTTGATATGAACTCAATGATTATCACCACCAACTCACTCACCGCTACACGCATCGCGGTCATCGCACGCAGAACCAACTCTGAACTTATGGCTGGCGCAAAGGCTATGATGATAGAGACCGCCAAGAGACTTATGAAGGGCGGCATTTGCCACTTCGTTTACGCCAAGAAGGATGGAACACTCCGTGAGGCTTGGGGAACGCTTAACCGCAGCCTTGTAGAGAAGCACATCGTAGGCACGGGCGAGAGCCGTGAGTGCTACGCCACGACCGCTTACTTCGACACAGAGAAGGGCGCGTGGAGGTCATTCCGCTGGGAGAACTTGGTAGCAGTCCTCTAATCACCATCTGGAGGAGGTGACGAGCCTCCTCCGTTTCACTTATTCAAGGTATCAACATCAACTATCTTTTTCGGCTATGGCACTCAAGAACACCACAACGACCTCCGACTACCTCCCTTGGGACACAATGCTCACCCTTGTTCGTAAACTCTACCGTGACGGAGACTTTCGTATGAGCCTTCTCATCGGATGTGGCTCGTTTTTCGGCTTACGCATCTCTGACCTCCGACTGCTTACTTGGGGGCAACTCCTTAACAACGATACCATCACTCTGACCGAGACCAAGACGGGCAAGCACAGAACCATCAAGGTCAACTCCAACTTCCGCCAGCATATACAAGACTGCTATGATGCGCTGGGTATCACAGATAAGTCCGAGAGCGCGTTTATAAGCCGCAAGGGAGGCATCTACTCCGTCCAGCAGATAAACCGTCTATTCAAGGATATAAAGGCTCGCTACGGGCTTAAAATCGACCACTTCAGCACACATTCCCTTCGCAAGACATTTGGGCGTAGGGTCGTTGAGATGGCTGGTACGCAGTCGGAGATGGCACTCATCAAGTTGAGCGAAATCTTCAACCACTCAAGTCCGATGGTCACACGCAGATACCTTGGTCTCCGCACTCAAGAACTGAACGCGGTCTACGAGAGTCTTGACTTCTAAGGTCTTGCAAACAGAGATTTTTGCAACCGACTTTACCTCAACCATTTCCATAGATATTTACCATCATTATGGATTAGGAGAGGATGAGGAAAGAAATAAGACTATTTCCTTATAAAATAATATAATATATAGGCTATATTACTAACTATAGCCAATCAAAGTTGTCAGATATCAATAACTCCTCCTTCTGAATAAGGTGAGTAGTCTGCATAGGGATAGTTCGCCATTCAAGATTATACTTCTTAACAAGAGACAAGATATATTCATTATTGTCGTATGTTAGAAGGTAATGACTATTAAGTTTGGAGACACAATCAAATAACTCCTCGTGATTAACATCTGATAAGGTATATAACCTTTTTCCAGCGACATAATATGGTGGGTCTATGAAGAAATATGTGTCCTCTCCATATTCCTCAGATGACAAGTAGTCAAAAGCATCTCCACATACGAATGAAATCTTATCTTTATTTGCCGCAATATCTCTTATCCTACGAGCAATGGTTTGAGGATACCAACGAGATTTGAGCCCTTTCCCATTCTCCCCTTGCTTAATCAGCCCAGCACCTTTTGCAAGTATTCCACCGTGAAATGTTCGGTTCTTGATAATGGTTCTAAAGGCAAGTTCCTTAATATCCGAAGGCTCGTTTGAGATGACTTCATTAACATTGTCCCTTGTCATTTGAAAAGACAATATTCTGTTTGCAAGCCATTCACCATCGGACAAAATGACTTCCCAGACAGCGGCAACCTCTTCATCCTTCTCAACCATTAGAACAGAGCGAGCAAGGTTCTCCGCAGCTGAAGTTATGCCAACCGTACCACCTCCACAAAACGGTTCAACAAGTAATCGAACACCACCAGCGAGCCACTTTCTGATAGTAGGGACTAGCCAAGTCTTACCTCCAGCATAACGGAAAGGGCTACGTTGAGGCACAGAGGCTACATTGATAACCTTTTCGTTATCTTTGGGCATAAACTCGTCAGCAAACAAAGATAGCTGTATCGCGTCTTGCATCATCTATCAAGAATAGTCTTTGGAACTTCTGGACTAATAGGACGTTTCTCCTCTAACTTGCTCTGGAGAAGGTTTACAAAGCTGCTCATATCACCCACCTTTGGGGTAATGACGGTGTTAAGTGCTTGCGTGAACTCAGTATAGACAGTCTTTACAAGGGTCAAATGGTTCTGATGGTCATTGGGGTCGTATACTAAATCGTACAAGAACCACGCAATATCAGCATCCTCTTGAGGTACTTCTGGTAGAGATGGCAATGTATTATAGAAAGACTGTTGAATAACGACACACTGCTTCTTCCCCCAAGCCTTGAATATGCCACCTTTCGTAAGCATTTGAGGTATTAGCCTTTTTCTGGATGATGACAAGTAGTCTGGATGCGGATAGTTCTTCCCTCGCCACTCAAAATCGCTCTTAGGTTCTCTCATATATTCCTCGAAAGCATTGCGAAGATTGCCAGATATGTAAACGCCTTGCACTTCAACAGATGCAAAGTCCAATATATCACCGCTTTCTTTATCGTAACTCACCACTACATAATCAATATTCCCAGCGGCTTGCCCCTCTGCATCAACAAGCCTTATCTCCGACAAAGATGTCCAAGTAGAGCCTTGGGGGAAAGCGAACTTGGCAGCGTTCTCAATAATAATCCAATCCTCACGAAATCTGACGGGACAAGTGATAACTCTATCATCATCGTGAAACACGCTACACACCCCCAATGGAGCATCCGCCTTGTCTTTTGTGCAGTTCGGACACACATTACCGAACGGGCACAATCTATTCTCGCGGTAATGAACTGCTCGTTTTCTTTCATTGCTAATAGGAAAGCCGAATACTTCAGCCAAAGGTTGTGTAGCCATAGTCAAAATACATAAGTCACACAAAGATAGTTATTCTGCACTATAAAGTTCACATTTTTCAGTAGTGTGCATTGCAAATAATCCATAAACCGCTATTATTCAACGATTTATGGGCTATTTGTTTGTGTTTAACCAAAACGGATGTTCAGTTTCCGTGCTGGGAGACGATACGGAACATTATGCAAGGGTCGGAGACAGACCGAACTCCTTGTACACATCCTCCATTATCGCTCTCACTTGGTCTATGGTCGGATGGTTGAGGTTCCCATCCTTGGGGATGACAATGCAGTCGTGGATGTGGATGGCGTTCCACCTCTTTGCATACAACCTCTTCAAGATGGTCGTGAATATCTGCGCTTCCAAGTCCATCATCGCCACCGACAATGATGCCGTAGGCTTATCCACCTTCAGACCGCGACCTTCCATATATGCCTTGACCTCGTTGGACTGCCTCTTCATCTTCCACATACCAATCCTCTCGTATACGGTCGGAAATTGCTTCTTGAACTCCACTGCATACTCCTTCCAATGGTAGGCATAAGGCGTGTTGGAGTAGAACACCTCTTGGAACATCTGAACCTTCACCTCGTTCCTATCCATCTCCGTATGACGGGCAGCGATGTCATCCCAGAGCCGTCCCGTACTCGTCAACCATACATACTCAAGCTCATCATCCTTCATCATTGCAACTGATGGATTTTCTATCTTGTTGTTTATCAATGATTTCCTAATATATTTACCAACATTATGGATAGGTTCAGTCAGTAGGATAGGAGATAAAGACTTGATATAGAAAATAATATTATATGATGAAGAAATAGAAATATTATAATACTTAAATATGAAGTAGTTAAACAACAATGGATGACTATTCTTACAATCAAGCATATAGTCTATGTTGAGGTATGCCTTAAGTTCCCTCTCAAGGTTAGTAAGGCAATGATACACTCTTCCACTTCCATCTATCTTATTGATGGTCTTATCTTTATCTTTCAGTCCTTCAACCACAAACCTATAGTAATAGTACTTGTTTGCATCCTCTTTGACTTGCTGGTCAATGTATTCATATAGCCCTTCCTCATCTTCAATGCGTATCTTGCGAAGCGATGTCACATAGTGTTCACGGAATGACTTGCCGTACTTTGTATCAATCTCCTCCGCTGCCAAGGCTCTCATCTTACCGTACTCTTCCTTGGTCTTGTCCTTGTACTTGATGATGGCTACATTGTTGCACGGAACTTTAACCACCTTGTCGCAGCGAAGCGTGTATAGGGTGGAATACTCGCCAATGCCGTACATCTTGTCCTTCTTGACCTCATCAGTCTTGAAATCAGAGCCACGCTGCAAGTATCCCATCTCCACAAATGTCTCCAGCATCCTCTTGTACTCGTGACCGACAACTGCCTTGAGCATTGCAGACGATAGGCTGAATGACATCGTATCCTTCTTGGAGTGCGCCCGTCTGATGATAGCATCTTGCAAGTACATACACTTGTTCACAATCTTGTCGGCATCCTTGTACACGCCCCTCTTCTGGTCGTAGTGGACGATGTTACGCTGCTTCCAGAGCGCATCTTCTTCCGCCTTGGCAACCTTATACTCCTCCTCGGTAATCATACCGTAACGGAACTTGTACTCTGCCATCGGAATAATCGGCTCTGTTTTATTCACATCCTTCGCTTCAATGTTACCACGATATAGCTCAATGTACTTCGCCATATCGAAGCCGTCTATCTGATATAGTTCAATGGTCGTATCTTTCATAACTTACTTATCCTTCTACACATAAATACTCGCATATCGTCAAAAATCACTGCTCGTCCTCATTATCTTCATCTTTTTCTTCTCCAGCTCTATCAATGGCATCAATGACCAAGTCCGTTCCTCGTCTGTTTGCCTTGATGTATGGCTTCATTGACGCGATGACGGAGTGTGACGTGATGGCTGATATAAGTTCCAAGTCAACACCTTCATTCATTGCCGTCACCACGAATGTTCTACGAGCCGTATGTGTTGTCAAGTCTTTCTTCGGTATCTTGACAACTATCTTCTCATTCAGTCGGTACTCGTAGTCTATCCACTCTCCCGTTAGTCCAGCAGTCTCACCAAGGGTCTTAAGATGCTCGTTGTACTTCTGATTGCTGATGACGGGGAACGCCAAATCACCATCGTACACATTCTCCTCGTACTTCTGATAGATGGATATGGCTCTCTGTGGCAATCGGAATGTGATGCGGTCATCATCCTTCTCGGTAAGGAGGTCAATGATATAGTTCCCGTTCTCGTCCTTCTTGATGTTCTCTCGTTTCAACTGCGACACATCCGAATAGCGCAATGCCGTGTAACATTGGAAGATGAAGATGTCGCGCACTTTATCCAAGGCATCGTTTGCTCTCAAGTCCAAGGCATAGATGGTATTCAGTTCCTCCAGCGTAAGGTATCGCACCGCCTTCTTTGCCTTCGGAAGCTTCGGCTTGTACGAGAAGTAGTCTGGATGGATACGGTAGTTCTTGTTCCTCGCCCAAGTAACGAACTGCTTGAAGTAACTCAAGTTCTTGTCAATGGCATCGTTATACATAGTCTTGGCAAGTTCAGTCTTGAAGCCGTCCATAGTCGTCACAGATAGGTCATCGAAGGTCATCTTCGGCTTGTATGACTGCCACTTCTCCTTCAGACGGTTGAATACATCAATCATATCTTGACCCCAGCCTTGAGACCCCTTCCTCTCCACAATGAACTTGTCGAACAGATAGTAGAACTCATCTGACTTATCCTCCTTGCCTAACTTGTACTTGTAGTTAAACTGACGCTTAAGCTCTTCAACATTAGGAGTTTCCCCTCTTGCCAGCGCACCGTTGACATAGGCAACGCAGAAGTCCTCCATCTTGTTCAGTTCATCGTTGATGATGTTGTAGAACACGCCATCAACCTTGATACCTTGTTTTACCCTACTCCGAGAAGCGTTCCATTGGCTCGGCTTGATGGAGTAGCCCGTATAGAGGTCTCGCCTCCCGTTATAGGATGCACGGATGATGATAGATGCACACCCGTCCTTGCGTGTGGGTGATAGTTGGGTGTTGAGTCGTAGTTTCGCCATATCTGTTGAGGTTCAAGTCCTACAAAGATAGTAAATCAGCCAATATATCAACCATTTTCTTGTAAAATAATATAAAATGATATAATATACGACCTATTGTAACTCTCTATTATTATGCTGATTACTAAAATATTATGGTATAATACATAATATAGGTGTCCATCCCTCCCTCTCCGCAAAGCATTAAAAATCAAAGAGTTAGCAGCACGAAAGTGCTGCTGATTTTGGACCATCGGGAAAACTATGTGTTTAGGCATAGATGTTCTGAAGTCTGAAGAGAAAGTATTTGACATCGGATACACCTCTCAGTTGAGCACGGAAGTTCTTTATCTTGCAGTTGAATGACTCCGCTGAAGCATTGGTTAAACGATTGTCGAAGAAGTTGAGTATTTCCCTTTCGTTGTCGAAGAAGGTTTGTGCTATGACCTTGAACGACTTGAAGCCTGAGTCTTCCACAGCAGCGAACCACCTCGCAAGTTTCGTTGCAGCGAGTGAACGTCTAGGAGTGTTGCTGAAGACTTTCCTGATACCGTCTGTGAGCCAATAGGCATCTTTCAAGTCTGGATATTGCTCGAACAGAATCTTTGCCCTTACATGCTGTGACTGCGTCC
>JAZLKT010000033.1:0-8668 GCA_045597785.1 Candidatus Cryptobacteroides sp. | reverse complement strand
TATCGGTTTCAGCACCGCTAAGCGGGATAGCGGATGGTAAAGCAGGCGCCGCCGAGAAGAAGGCTGCGGGAATACGAGATGGTGGCGTTGCAGTTCTCGAGGATGGAACGCGATATCGCAAGGCCTAACCCGCTGCCGCCGCTCTTTGTCGTGAAATTGGGCGTAAAGAGCTTCTGAACGTTCTCTTCGCCTACTCCGCGTCCGCAATCCTCAACGACTATGTCGTAATAGCCGTCAGCGGAAGACCTGCGCAGCGAAACCGCGACATGCACATCGCCTCCGGCCTCCTCGCATGCCTGCACGGCATTGCTCAGCAGGTTCACGATTACACGCGTCAACTGGGGCTTCGGCCCCCTGACGAGCACATTTTCCAAACCAATGTATTCGATAACCGCACCGGGACGCGACTCAAAGAGCGCTATCTCCTCCTTGAGAAGCGAATCAAGCGCTATCTCCACCGGCTCCTCGGTATAGAGCTTCGCAAATGTCGAGAACTCATTTGCCGTATCGGAAAGCACATCGATGTGGTCAAGCAGCACGCCGGCAGCCTTTTCGAACTTCTCCTCCCAGTCGGGGTCGCCGTTCTGCTTGAGACGTATGAGCCGCTGAATCTGCAACTTCATGGGCGTAAGCGGATTCTTGATTTCGTGCGCCACCTGACGCGCCATCCCGGACCACGCCTTGTCTCGCTCGGCCTGCGCCAGTTTGCGTGTGCTTTCGCCAAGTTCCCTGACCATACGGTTGTAAGAGTCAACAATCGAGGATATCTCATCCTTGCGATCGTACTCGATGTATTCCAGAGAATCGAGGTCGGCCGAAACCATCTTCGCCCCCATATCGTAAAGCGGTGCGAACATCCTGTCAAGTATCTTCCCCGTAAGGTAGAACGCAACCAGGAGCAACAGCAGGAACACCGTAATAATGGCGGCAAGGTGCATCACGGCGTCGCTCTCGAAGTCGAAATCGCCACCGGAGTACAGACACGAAGCTACGGCCAGAAGTTGTCCGTCAGGCCCGGATACCGGAGCATACAAAGTGCGGATGCGCTCGGACCCGGTGCCGCCATGCGACACCGCGACACTCTTGTGCCGGTGCACTATCTGCTCGAAAGGTTCCCTTTCCATACGGCAGCTGCGGCTGAGTTTTTCGTACGACATTGGAGTCGTAGTCATGTACAGACGGCCGTCGGGACGGTATATCGAGAGGTCTGAGTTTGTGTTGTCGCCCACCTTGCGAAGGCTGTTGAAAAGATCGCGCCTGTTCAGAAGGTCGATTGAGGCCACGTTTCCCAACTCCTCGTCAAGCATGACACGCACGGTATTCATCTTGTCGGTAAGAAGCTTGCGGGAATTGGCCTCATTGCGCTGGTACACAAAGATGACACTCACCGTCGCGAGCGCAGCAAGCGTAAGCACCAGCGAGAACATCACAACAGCCGAAATGCGCGTCCGGAAATAGCTGCTCCGACGCCCGTCTGTGCGGCCATGGCCTATGCGGAAGAGGCTCGAGGCGCCGAAAAGCATCAGCGAAAGCAGTATCAGCGCAACAAGCACGCGGTATCCGCTGTTCGCCGGTCGGGAAAGTATCATCAGCGCGTTTCCATCCAGCCTCGAGAAGAAGTGGATGTAACCGCCATATTCGAAGAAATCGCGTCCGCCGTTGAACGACGGGTCGTAAAGATTGTCGGCCAGCACGCTCGGATAAACATAGTTCCCCCGGTAGAACTGGCGTTCCATCCCCTCATACTTGGCGTAGGAATACCGCGGCGGAACCAGCGACGTGCGCGGAGCCAGATTATCTCCCGCACTCAGACGATGCATTCCGGCCTTCGGCTCAAGCGTAATCGCGACACTGCTTATGCCGGTGAACTCTCCGTAATAGACAAACGAAGCGCGGTAGCGGCACTGTCCGCCGGCGGCTGGCGAGTACATGAAACGCGAGGCCGGAGCAATCGGTTCTCCATCGGAAGCCTGAGGCTCGGAACCCACCGAAATGAGGATGTCATATGCAGTTGCAGCCTGGCCCAGATAGGACGATATGATGCGCGAAGCGACCATCTGCGATGGGTTGTCCATATCGAGCGCCAGCGCAATCAGAGGGTCGGATGCGATACGGTTCTCGATGTTCAGGAGCTGCCTTTCGAGCGGGATATTACGCTCGGCCGAAAGCCTGTCCGCCCATCCGGCAACCCTGTCCTTCTCGGTCCCGAAGCCGTAATGCCCGGCCGAAAAGGTGGTAACAGCAGCACAGAGAAGAGCCATCAGGATCCGCGAGCGCGTGGAGAACGCCTCGAACCGGCCAGTCAGCTGCAGCAGCATAGGCATACACAGCGACAGAAGCACCAGCGAGAAGAACACCATTGCGCTGTAAACGTCAAGTTCGTTAATCTTGTACAGCTCCATATTCACATCGGTCGCCGATATGATATCCCTTACGGACAGGGCGATGAACCCGGGCACGCAGAGCGCCAGCAGGCCCATTATTATCACAAGCATATGGCGCGACGGCCGCCCTTCGACCCTTTGCCATATATCGCGGCGGGCCTGGTACAGGAACAGTACCATCAGGAAGAGAGCCGCACTGAGGATGAGGAACCGCCAGATGGCGCTGTCGGGCATATGCTCCGGCACGACCAGCGAAAGCGCAAATGCCGACACGAACGATATGCCGGTCCCGAGCAGAGAGCGGAGGAGTATCCTTTTCCCCGCGCCCACCCATACAAGGGCAGCCGCAACGAAAAGAAGGGTAGCAAGCAAGTACAGCGGAAATGAAACATTCCTGTTACGTGCCTCATCGGGGAGAGAGATGCAGAACTGCGGTATCCCCGCCACCTTCACGGTCACACCTCCTTCGACAATTGCAGGGCTGATGTGGTAGCGCCGGGCAAGGCTCTCGATTCCGAAACCGGCGAACACCTTGACGGAACCTCCGGAGATATCCTCCCGCCTGAACACGAACGGCTTGCCGCCCATCATTTTGAAAGCATAATCCGCCGATGCGTCGAGCAGCGGTGAACGCTGGTACTGCGGAGCGCGGAGAAAGCGTTGGAAATTGCCCGCCGAACTGATGTCGTCATTCATCACCGGGAAACGTCCGATCCACTGCTGGAGAGTATCCGCCGCATAGCGGTATATCACATAATTCCCGCGAAGAACGGTGCGGCCGTCGAGCGTTCCGGCACCGGAGCGCCGCACGAGACGGTCGAGTTCCGCACAGCGCCTTTCGATAGTGCGCTCCATTCTGCGGGCTGCAGGTTTGAGGGATGACTGACCGCCGTTCCAGACAAACGACAGACCCGCGGCCAGAACACCGGCCGCGAGCAGTGCGAGGGTCACAATTCGCAAGGATCGCTGTTTCATTATTCGTGATGGTAGCTTTCGCCTTTGATTATGGTGAAAGCGCGGTACAGCTGTTCTACAAAAATCGTGCGCACCATCTGGTGCGAAAAAGTCATTGGGGAAAGAGACATCTTCGCATCGGAGCGTTCGTAAACGCCGGCGCTGAAACCGTACGCGCCGCCTATCACGAAAACAAGGTCGCGGCCGGCATTGGCCTTCTGCTGAATGTACGATGCAAACTCGATACTGCGCATTGCAGCACCGTGTTCGTCAAGCAGGACGACATAATCCTGCGGACGGAAACGGCGCAGAAGGAGTTCGCCCTCCTTCTCTTTGATCTGCTCCTGACGGAGCGAGGACACCCCCTTCAACTCTGGAATTTCGACAATCTCGAAGGGTATATAGTGGCGAAGCCTGGAAGCATACACTTCCAGGCCTTCGGCCACCCACTTGATGTCGGTTTTACCTACAGTTATGAGGGTAATTCTGATAGAGCCCTAGACTCTCTGACCGTAAGTACGGTCGGTTGTGTTTACTGTTATGACGTCACCTTCGTGGATGAAGAGAGGAGCCATGATGCGGGCGCCTGTCTCGAGGGTGATCTCCTTGAGTGCAGAGGTGCTGGCGGTGTTGCCTTTCACTGCATCGGGAGCTTCGGTAACGGTGAGGGTCACGTATGTGGGAAGTTCGCAGGTAAGGCACCTTTCCTCCTCACCGGTAACGAACATCATCTCAACGTGCTGGCCTTCTTTCATAAGGTCGGAATTGTCGACAACCTCGCGGGGGAGTTTGATCTGCTCGTAGGTCTCTTCGTGCATGAAGTTGAATCCGTCTTCTTCGCCGTAGAGGAACTGGTAGGGACGCCTCTCCACCTCGATGACGTCAATCTTGGCGCCGGCGGTGAAAGTATTCTCGAGGATGCGTCCGTTTTCGAGGTTGCGGAGTTTGGTCTTTACGAAAGCGGGGCCTTTGCCGGGCTTCACGTGCTGGAACCAAACGATCATACAGGGTTTTTCGTTGAACTTGAGATAAAGTCCGTTCTTAAAGTCAGCTGTAGTTGCCATATATACTTATAATATTTAGTTACAAATCGCGCAAAGTTAACAAATTATTGCAGATTCCCAATGTAGGCGGCCACTTTCTCCAGAAGCCAGCGGGGAGTCGATGTTGCGCCGCATACGCCGACGCAGTCGTCGGAGCGGAAGAAGGCCGTATCTATCTCGGTTTCATCCTTGACCCGCAGTGTGCGCACGTTTGCTTCACGGCAGATTCCGCTCAGCACACGGCCGTTCGAAGAGTTCCGCCCGGCAACAAACACCACCACGTCGTGCGTACGGGCGAATTCCTGCAGCTGGCTGTGGCGGGAACGGACCTGTGCGCAGATGGTCTCGTGCAGCACGGCTCCGGGATGAGAGGCACGTATCTTCCCGCAGGCGGCGGCATATTCAACTGGACTCATAGTAGTCTGCGAGAACACCTCCAGCGGGCCTTCGATGTCCGGCAGAAGTGCATCGAGTTCCTCTACACTTTCGAACACCACGGCCCTCGGGTTCTGCCCCAGCAGGCCGAGCACTTCGGGATGGCCTTTCTTGCCGAAGATGAGCACCTGACCCTCGGCGGACGCTATTCTCTTCTGGATATTGAGCACCACCGGGCAGGTGCAGTCGATAATGTCGAAGCCCAGACCACGCAGCCGCCCGTACACGCGCGGAGGCTGCCCGTGGGCACGGATAAGCACCGTCTCCCCCGCCGCCGAAGTCATCTCGTCCAGGTCGTCCTCGTCCAGAGGCACGAGACCGAGGGCGCCGAGCCGCTCGAGTTCCGATCCGTTGTGCACGATATCGCCGAGCGAATAGAGGCGCTCGTGAGTGGAGAGGAAATTCTCCGCACTGTCTATGGCCCTGATCACTCCCGGGCAGAAGCCCGAATGCGGATCGATTTCGACTTTAATCATAAATGGTGTATTTACCGCGCAGAAGGCCCTTCACCCAGGCTATCTCTTCCGAGAGAGTCATGTCGCTGTTGTCAAGCACATAGGCATCCGCCGCCTGACGCAGCGGTGAAGTCTCGCGGTGCGAATCGATATAATCCCTCTGCCGAAGATTCTCTACGACGTCCTCCATAACAGGGTTTTCGCCCTTGGCGACGAGTTCGTCATAACGGCGCTGAGCGCGCACCTGCTCCGATGCGGTCATAAAAATCTTTATCTGCGCATCGGGGAACACGGTAGTTCCGATGTCGCGCCCGTCCATCACCACATTGCCCTTGCGGCCGAATTCGTGAAGTTTTTCGTCCACAAAATTGCGCACATAAGGCAGGGCTGCGATGGGGCTCACCTGGGCCGAGACCTCGAGCGTACGGATTTCCCTCTCCACGCAGCGGTCGCCGATGAAAGTGCGGTTGTCAGCGCTGAAATGCAGCGGCAGGCCCCGCAGCGCCACTTCCAGTTCGGGACGGATGATGTTCATACGCGAGATGAGATGCTCTTCCTGAGCGAACAGGGTAACGGCGCGGTACAGAGCGCCCGAATCGAGGTACACCAGGCCCAACTCCTTCGCGAGAAGTTTCGCGAAAGTACTCTTGCCTGTGCTACTGCAGCCATCAATGGCTATGATAATGTCGGGAAGTTTCATAAATACAGTGGCAAATATAACATTTTCGGTCCGAAAATCACTATCTTCGCAGAGGTATGAAAATTCTGATAATCGACGATGAGCGCGCTATCCGCGGCTCTCTTTCTGAAATCCTGAGCGACGAAGGTTACGGGGTGGCCTGCGCCGAAGACGGTGCCAAAGGCCTCGAGAAGGCCCTCGGCGAGCATTTCGACATAATCTTCTGCGACATCAAGATGCCCGGCATGGACGGCGTCGAGGTGCTCGGCCGACTGATCGAAGAAGGCGTGGAATCGTCGATAGTGATGATGAGCGGTCACGGCGACATAGACACCGCGGTGGAATGCATCAAGAAGGGCGCATACGACTTCATCCAGAAGCCACTGGACCTCAACCGTCTTCTCATCACCATAAAGAACGCCAACGAAAAGAGCTCGCTCGTCGGGCAGAACCGGATTCTCAAGAAAAAGGTGTTCGGAGCCGAGATGGTCGGCGAGTCCGAAGGCATACGCCAGATACGGCAGATGATTCAGAAAGTGGCTCCCACGCCGGCGCGAGTGCTCATCTGCGGCCCGAACGGTTCGGGAAAGGAACTGGTGGCAAGGCAGCTTCACGCCCTGAGCGAGCGCAGCAAGATGCCCTACATCGAAGTCAACTGTGCGGCCATCCCGTCGGAGCTCATCGAAAGCGAACTCTTCGGCCACGAAAAAGGCTCGTTCACATCGGCCATCAAACAGCATAAGGGAAAGTTCGAACAGGCCGACGGCGGTACCCTTTTCCTCGACGAGATAGGCGATATGTCGCTCAGCGCCCAGGCAAAAGTACTCCGCGTCCTGCAGGAAAACAAACTCAGCCGCGTGGGCAGCGATGTCGATATCAAAGTGAACGTGAGAGTGATTGCCGCCACCAACAAGAACCTCCGCGACGAGATAGAGGCCGGCCGTTTCCGCGAAGACCTCTACCACCGCCTGAGCGTGATAGTGGTCAACGTGCCTTCGCTGGACGAGCGCAAGAGCGACATTCCCCTCCTGATAGATTATTTCGTGGAGCAGCTGGGCGCCGAAGCGGCCCTGCCGCGCAAGACGTTCTCGGCCGCAGCCGTGAAAGCCCTTCAGGAGCGTTCGTGGAAAGGCAACATAAGGGAGCTGCGCAACGTCGTAGAGCGTCTGCTCATACTCGGCGGCAGCGAGATTTCGGTTGAAGATGTAAAGACTTACTGCTGACCGGCAGCTTTCGCGGCCTCGGCGGCGACGCGCGCTTCGTGATCGGCACGGGCACGGTCCACGCTCACGGAACGCTTCAGCACGAATCCGGCGCCCAGATACTTGGTGCGCACGTCCTCGTCGGCAGCCAGTTCGGCAGGGGTACCCTGCTGGAGAATTGTTCCCTCGTAAAGCAGATATGCCCTGTCGGTGATAGCCAGGGTCTCACCCACGTTATGATCGGTGATTATCACGCCGATATTCTTGTACTTGAGCTTTGCGATTATGTACTGGATGTCCTCCACCGCGATGGGGTCAACTCCCGCGAAAGGCTCGTCAAGAAGGATGAACTTCGGGTCAATTGCCAGGGCGCGGGCAATCTCGCAGCGGCGGCGTTCGCCACCGGAAAGCTGGATTCCCTTGCTCTTGCGCACCTTCGAAAGGTTGAACTCCGAAATGAGCGACTCGAGCCTTTCCTTGCGCTCCTCCAGAGGCATTCCTTTCATCTCCATCACGGAGAGGATGTTGTTCTCAACGCTCATCTTGCGGAACACCGACGCGTCCTGGGGCAGATACCCCACGCCCAGCTGGGCACGCTTGTACATAGGAAGTTTGGTTATCTCGATATCGTCCAGGAACACGCGCCCGTCATTGGGCTCTATCTGGCCTGTGATCATGTAGAAACTGGTGGTCTTTCCCGCACCGTTCGGGCCGAGGAAACCCACAATCTCACCCTGGTTCACTTCCATCGAAACACCCTTCACAACCGTGCGGATGCCGTATTTCTTAACAAGATTCTCGCAATGCAGTTTCATTGTACGTCCAATTCAAGGTCTTTAACTATACCAAGCACGCCGGGATTTTCCTCCATCATCACCTTCGCCTTGTCGGCCGGAAGGTAAACCATCTGTTCCTGCTCTCCGGCCGGAATTACGCCAACTTCGAGCATCACGGCGTCGGAGCCGGCAGCGGCGCGCCATTCGGTTTCAAGGCCGCGCAGTATCTTTTCTTCAATCCAGGTCTTCTGCGACTCGTTCACGACGTCGAATCGCAGGGTCTTGCGCCCATCTGCTTCGAAAACCGACACGGTTGCTTTGAGCAGGGCGTTGCAGAGGCGGGGCTGGCTGCTCTTCGATGTGGCGACAGTCTTCCAGGCTTCGACAAGAGTTTCGTCCGAAGGAAGTGCTTCGACAGAAGGCGCGGCGGCGGACGCAACAGCCTTGGGCTCGCTGACGGCGGCCTTTGCCGAAGTCAGTGCACCGATGGAAATGCCGGCCTTGCGTACGGGAGTTGCAGCGGGCTTCTGGGCAGGAGCCTGGGGCTTGAACTGCACCTGGGGGCGATCCGGGGTCTTGTTGAGGGCACCCAGAACACCGTAGTGAACGCAGTCGAAAACGGCTTTTTCCGACAGGAATTTGACCTCAGTTTTGGCCGGATGCACATTCACATCCACGGCATTGGGGGGAAGGGTCAGGTGCAGCACGCAGGAGGGGAATTTGCCCACCATGATCTGATT
>JAZLKT010000032.1:0-7276 GCA_045597785.1 Candidatus Cryptobacteroides sp. | reverse complement strand
AGGTTGTAGCGGTTCGATGTGCTAAGCTTTCCCTTTTTTGTTTCAACACGGCCGGCAGGCCGCTATGCAAAACATGAAGTCCGATATAATAGTAATAGGAGCCGGAGCATCCGGTCTGATGGCCGCTTATGCGGCCGCACGCAGCCTGGTGGATGCCGGATTGTCCGCCCAGGTCACCGTTCTTGAAAAAATGCCACGCCCCGGCCGCAAGATAATGATAACCGGCAAGGGCCGCTGCAACTTCACCAATGTCAAGGGCTGGAACGAATTCAGTGCTCACATCCAGAGCGGCGCACACGCCGTCAAGAACGCATTCTACAACTTCACCCCAGAAAAGGTTATGGACTTCTTCGAAGAGTACGGAATGCATTGCACAGTGGAGAGGGGCGACCGTGCCTTCCCCGCTTCGATGCACGCATCTGAGGTGGTGGACACGCTTGTCAATGCCTGCCAGGGCGCCGGCGTAAAGATAGAAGCCGAATGCGAAGTATCCGCAATCAAGAGTTGTGACAATGGCTATGAAGTGCTCTGCAGCGACGGCCGCAAGTATCTGTGCAGCAAACTTATAATCGCAACGGGCGGCCTCAGTTATCCCGGCACCGGCAGCACCGGAGACGGCCTCCGCTGGGCGTCGGAACTGGACATCGCGACCACGCCGACCTTTCCCTCGCTTACCGCGCTCGTGCCGCAAGGCTATAAACTCACCGAGGGCAAATCGCTGCATATCGACCGCGGCACTCCCCTTTCCGAACTGGGGCAGAGCCTCTGCGGCATCAGCCTCAAGAACGTTGGTGTAAACCTCGAGATTCAGGGCAATGTGGCGCAGAGCGAATTCGGCGACCTCGACTTCACCGACGGCGGCATCGAGGGACCGATAGGCTTCCAGATAAGCCGCAAGGCCGTGAAATCCATGCTCGGCGGCTCAAGACTCGCCGTAGTTGTAGATATGAAACAGGGCGTGAGCCTTACCGAACTTACGGTACGTGTCAAGCAGTTGTGGGCAGAGATAGACAAAGACCCGCGCAGCGCACGTCTTCGCGAAAAGGAAAGATGCCGCATTCTGCTGGGCAAACTGATGCCGTGGGAACTGATTCCCGCATTCACGGCGATGAACCCCGGCATCATCACACTCGAAAGGCGCAGCCGCACCGAAACCAAAGTTTGGGTCAATCTGGTTTCGATAGCCAAGGCCCTCAAGGAATGGCGTTTCCCTCTTGCCGGCTATGTAGGCTACGAAAGGGCCGTTGTGACGGCAGGAGGAGTAAGCATAGACGAAATCATCCCGAAAACCCTCGAATCGCGCAAATACCGCGGCCTTTACATCTGCGGCGAACTGCTCGACGTCGATTGCGACACAGGCGGCTACAACCTGCAATGCGCCTTCGCCACCGGACGTCTTGCCGGTCAGAGCGCCGCTGCTGCCATCAAGGCTGTCACTTGTTGATTACCCCGCTCATAAGGAGTTCGGGGCATTCACTGCCGTCGGCGGCATATACAGCCGCAAACTGGCCGGGAGTGATGCCTCTCTGCGGCTCGTCGAATATAACGAAAAGTCCGTTCGAGCGCATCAGAAGCGTAGCATCCTGCAGCGGCTGGCGGTACCGTATGCGTACGCGTGAGCGCATCTCCTGACCGGGAAGCATCTCAAGCCCGGGACGCAGGTAATGCATCTCCTCGGCAGAGAGCCTCATACAACGGCGCAGCAGGCCCTTATGTTCCTGTCCCTCGCCTACATACACCGTATTCGACTCGATATCCGTATCAATGACAAAAACCGGGTTGGAATGTCCTCCGATGCCGAGCCCCTTGCGCTGGCCTATGGTGTAGAACTGCGCCCCTTCGTGTGTGCCTATTATGCGGCCCCAGGGATTGTCCTTGTAGCGGGTCTTCTTTGCGTGATGGTTGCGGGCGCGGTAGGTTTCGGTCTCGAAGCGTATGGACGAATACGACACGGGAGTGCTCAGAGTCATCAGTTCCTCATCGCTCCACTCCCCTTTCTCAAGAAGGCTGCGGCACTCGAGAAAATGCGGATCCTGCTCGTAGAACGGGTCATAGACCTCCACCACATTTCCCTCTACGCTTTTGAGTTTCTGCTGCAGGAACACAGGCAGATCGACCTTGCCCACGAAACAGATTCCCTGCGAATCCTTCTTGTCGGCAGACGGCAGGTCGGCTTCGTGCGCCAGGGCGCGGACCTCGCTCTTCAGAAGGTCGCCTATCGGAAACATCGCCCGTGAAAGCTGTTCCTGGTTCAGCTGGCAGAGGAAATAACTCTGGTCCTTGCCGGGGTCGATGCCTTCCAGAAGGCTCCACACCGGGCTGCCGTCAGGATTGTAAAGCGGCTTGCCGTCGGGCCCAAGGGCCTGCTGCTTGCGGCAATAGTGGCCCGTAGCCACCATATCGGCCCCCATCTGACGCGCCTTTTCGAGGAACGCATCGAACTTGATTTCACGGTTGCACAGGACATCGGGATTGGGCGTGCGACCTTTGGCGTACTCGTCGAACATATAGTCCACGACCCTCTGGCGGTACTGCTCCGACAGATCGACAAAATAGAACGGTATCTCGAGCTTACGGGCCACCATCTCGGCCACGAATTTATCCTCTTCCCACTCACAGTCGCCGTGAAGGGTGCCCTCGGTATCGTGCCAGTTCTGCATGAACATCGCGAACACGTCATAGCCCTGCTGTTTGAGAAGCAGCGCGGCCACGCTCGAATCGACTCCACCGGAAAGACCTACACAAACTTTCATACTATTTTTTCAATTCAGCGGCCACGCTCATCGCAGCCCTTATTCCGTCAACGGCCGAAGAAACTATTCCTCCGGCATAACCGGCGCCTTCGCCGGCAGGATAAATGCCCTTCAGCGCGCTTGCGCACAAGGTTTCGGGATCGCGTGCTATGCGCACAGGCGAAGACGTGCGCGACTCCACGCCCAGCAACAGCGCTTCGTTGGTATAATAGCCCCTGATGCCGACCTTGGGGAAAGCCTTGCGAAGGCACCCGGCCACCACGGGAGGCAGAATCTCGTGAAGAGGCGAGCTCACCGCACCGCGTCTGTACGAGGTTTCGGGGAGCGACGACGATACGCGGCCCTCGCAGAAATCCTTCATCCTCTGGGCAGGAGCGGCAAAAGGCTCCGAACCGGGCACCGCGGCCCTTCTCTCGGCATCCTGCTGGAAATCAAGCAGACGCAGGGGGTCATCTCCCGGCACGTCGGAGGGCTCGATCTGAACCACCACACCGGCATTTGCCCAGCGCGAAGAGCGGGCGCTGCCGGACATCCCGTTCAGCACCACCGTACCGTCTTCGGTCGATGAAGGCACAAGCACGCCGCCCGGACACATGCAGAACGAGAACACGCCGCGGCCGTCGACCTGCTGCACGAAACTGTACTCCGCGGCCGGCATTCCGGGGCGCCAGGCACCATGGTACTGGGCGTCATTTATCAGGCTCTGCGGATGCTCCACCCGCACGCCCAGGGCGAATCCCTTGGCTTCGAGTGTTCCGCCCGAGGCAAGGAGCATTTCGTAAATATCACGTGCCGAATGACCTGTAGCGAGGATTACGGCGCGCACATCGTACTGGGAGCCATCGGCAGTACAAACAATCTTTCCTGAAGGCGAATCGCTTATTGAGACGACCTTCGAGCCGAAATGATACTCTCCACCGTGCTCAACAATGCAATTGCGTATGTTTTCGACTATGGCCGGAAGCCTGTCCGAACCGATGTGCGGATGGGCGTCAACCAGTATCGAAGGGTCGGCACCGAAGCGGACGAACTGGTGCAGGACTTCGCGGTTGTCGCCACGCTTCGAGGAGCGCGTGAAGAGCTTTCCGTCCGAGAATGTGCCCGCCCCGCCTTCGCCGTAGCAGAAGTTCGATTCGGGATCGAGACGGCCCTCGCGGCTGAGCGCGGCAATGTCCTTCTTACGCTCGTGCACGCTCTTTCCGCGTTCGAGGACAACAGGCTTGAGACCTTCCATAAGAAGGCGAAGAGCGGCAAACATACCGGCAGGCCCTGCCCCGACAACAGCCACTGCGGGCGCGTCGTGAACGTCGCGGTATTCGGGCAGAGAATACGGAACATATTCTTCTTCAGGGGAATACACCTCCACCCGGTAGCGCCACAACGGCTTGCCGCGAAGGTCGGCCGAACGCTTCACCACTACGGCACGGAGGTCGTCGCGCACAAAGCGCGAGCGTACGGCTGCGGCAATCGCAGCATCTTCCAGCGCTACGCCCAGAGGTGAAGTCAGTTCCAGCGTGTACATAGTCTAAAAATCGGCGAAACGCGAGACGGGAGCGGCATCAAGGCCGGCCTTCTCGCCGGCAAGGTAATGGAAATAGCCGGCAATGGCAATCATCGCGGCATTGTCGGTAGTGAACTTGAATTCGGGCAGATACACGTTCCAGCCACGTTTGGCGCCCTCTTCGAGCATACGGGCACGAAGGCCGCTGTTCGCCGACACTCCGCCGCCTATGGCAATTTCGCGTATTCCGGTCTGCTTCGCGGCTTTGACGAGTTTGTCGAGCAGGATGTCTATGAGCGTCTTCTGGAACGAAGCGCAGATATCCTCCTTGTTCTTTTCCATGAAATCGGGGTCAAGCGCAATCTGGTCACGCACGAAATATAGCAACGAAGTCTTGACACCGCTGAACGAATAGTCGAGCCCCGGAATATGCGGCTTGGCAAAAGTGAAACGCTTCGGATCGCCCTGCTTGGCGAGTCTGTCTATGGTAGGGCCGCCGGGATAGCCGAGGCCCATCATCTTCGAGCATTTGTCAAAGGCTTCGCCCACGGCATCGTCGATGGTCTGGCCGAGAATTGTGAACTCGAGCGGAGAATCGACCCTCACTATCTGCGAGTTGCCTCCGCTAACAAGAAGGCAGAGATACGGGAACTTCGGCTCACGCACGGGCACGTCCTTCTGGCGCACGAAACCGGCAAGGATATGGCCCTGCAGATGGTTCACGTCCACAATCGGGATGTCCAGCGCGAGGCCCAGCGACTTGGCGAACGAGGTACCGACAAGCAGCGAGCCCAGCAGCCCGGGACCGCGCGTGAATGCGATGGCACTGAGTTCCGAAGCTTTCACTCCGGCGCGGTTCAAAGCCTCGCTCACCACGGGCACTATGTTCAGTTCGTGGGCACGGGACGCAAGTTCGGGCACCACGCCGCCGTAGGCACGGTGCACATCCTGCGAAGCGATTACATTCGAAAGAAGGACGCGGTCGGCGATGACCGCCGCAGAAGTGTCGTCACAGGACGACTCTATTCCGAGAATAATATCAGACATCTTTTCAAGCCAGAATCAAAAATACACACGGACGCTTGCCTATTGGCGAAGGTCCCTTCGAAAGAAGCTCGCGCCAGGCGCACACCTTGCGGGTGATGATGGTCTGCGAGGGCAGAGTCAGATCTGCCGCGGCACAGAGCATAACCTCGCCCCCCAGCCCGGCGGCAAGGTCGCGCAGAAGCGCATCGTTGCGATAAGGGGTCTCGATGAGAATCTGCGTCTGCCGGAGCGAGCGGGAGGTCTTTTCGAGCGAGCGTATCTGCTCGCGGCGCTCATCCGTCTTTGCGGAGATATAGCCCCGGAAGGCGAATGACTGCCCGTTCAGGCCCGAGCCCATAAGGGCCAGCATCAGCGACGAGGGCCCGACCAGAGGCACCACTTCTATGCCTTTGCGATGGCAAAGGGCGACGACCTGCGCACCGGGATCGGCCACGGCAGGAAGTCCCGCTTCGCTCACAAGGCCTACATCGCCCGATTCGAAGAGCGCAGCCATAGCCTCCACCTCAGCGGGGGTGGTATGCTCGCTGAGCTCCACCATTCTGAGTGCCGCAATGCTGCCGCGAAGGCCGGCACGCGAAAGGAAACGCCTTACGGTGCGTTCGTTTTCGACTATATAGGTGCTTATCGACGGAAGCCGCTCCAGAACGCTCGCAGGGAGTACCTCACGCGGGTCGTTCTCGCCAAGGGTCGAAGGTATAAGGTAAAGTTTACTCATCTATCGTAATACGCGTTCTGTCGGTCTTTCCGGACGCTTTTTCAAGGTCTGCAGCCTCCTTCTCGGCTTTGCTCATGAATATACGCTTGAAGAAGTCGGAGAACTTGTTGTATTCCTGCTGATATGTAATCCCGACGCCGTTGCGCTGGGTATTGTCAAGGTAGGATGTGTAATCGTCGGCTGAATGCGAGAACAGGTTCAGGCGCACCTTTCCCTGGTCGTCAATCTTGACCTCGATATCGACATCGCCCACAACCGAGTCATCGCTCTGAGTGCTGTACTGGCGGTTGCCCACCGAGCCGTTCACCACCACCCTGTTGCCGAAGAGCTGGGTCGAAACGGCCACGTCGAAGATATCGGTTCCCATCTCGTTCTGCTGATAGCTCAGACCCAGGTCGAGCGGAATGTCAAGCTTCTGAAGTATGCTGTTGAGCTGGCCGCTCATTATGGACGAAAGGTTATTGTACAGGATGTTGCTGCCGGTATTGTTGACCACTCCGCTCTGCTCGCCGGGAATGAACGAACCGGTGAGGAGCAGGGCGATGAACTGCTTCTGGACCTTATCCTCGGTATTCAGTTCGCTCTCGACCATCGACTTGGTGGTAGGGTCGAGGTCAGGGATGGTTATCGAGAAGGAAAGATTCGGATTGCGCAGACGGTCTGTGATATGAATGCCGCACTCCACCAGACGCCTTGTCGAGACGGATGTGGTATCGGACATCAGAGACGAGAGCGAGGTCTTGAGCGAATGCTTGGCAAGCACGTCGAATTCCGAATCGAGAACGTCTCCGTTGAACTTGATGGAACTTCCGTCCTGGATTGTAAAATCGCGGTTGGCCATATTTCCCAGCACGGAGAAATGGTACTTTCCTTCTGTGATATTATAGTCGCCGCCAACCGATAACGGAGCCCCGGGCTTGACATCGAGGGTTATGAGTCCGTCACCGCGCCCCGAAATGACATTGCCGCTCTCCTTGTCTATCTCGAGCAGCGCTTCGAGATTAGGATTTGCGTCGATTCTGCACTTCGCATTCACTTGCAGGGCATTATCGTTGCGCTTGGGAGCGGTATTGATGCGGTACAGTTCCTCTTCGCCCTTCTCGCTTTCGCGGAACGAGAGGATTGATGAAGCATCCTCGAGATTGTCGTTGACAAGCGAAATATGCAGTTTCCCTTCCTTGGTGGTGGCAAGGTCGGCATCGACATCGGGCCGGCCGCCCGGGGGGGCAACACCTGCATCGCCCGCTGCGAACAGGTTGC
>JAZLKT010000031.1:0-18533 GCA_045597785.1 Candidatus Cryptobacteroides sp. | reverse complement strand
TCCTGCTGTCGGGCGTTCCGTGCCCTGATGGGTTTGCCTTCGGTGGAATGAAGGATTATGGCATCGCCGCTGAGGCGGAAATCCTCGGCCCTGAGTTGCCCGCTGAAAAGGTCTTCGATGTCATAGACGTTCAGAGGGCTTTTGTGTGAGGCCAGTTCTGTCAGTTCGGCGAATTTCTGGCTGAAGGCCTCGATCTCGCCGGTCTTGCCGTCAATGATGATTTCGTCTCCGCGGGCGACAACCTTCAGGTTGGGGAAATATGCGCAGAATTCTTCGAAGATTCTGTTGCCCGTGCCCAGCAGTTGGGCGGGGTCGATGGATTCGATGCTTATGGTTTTCTTCATACGGATGCAAATATATGAATAGCCGCGCAAAGTGCAATGCGCCTCTCTTTCACTTTGTCGGCGAATGTTGTATATTTGTAGTTTGTACGTTTATGCAGTCTATGAAAAGAATTATTCGGGCGGTGCTTGCCGCCGTGCTTGTCCTTTCGCTCGGTTCGTGCGATGCTCTCCGCTCGATAGCGGGACGCCCGACTTCGAAGGATATCGCCGGGAAGAAGGTGCTCATAGCCGAGAAGATCGAAGCCGAGCGCCAGGCTCATATCGCCGACAGCCTCGCCGCGGTGCGTGAGGCTCAGGTGCGCGACTCCATCGAACGCGCAAGGGCCGACAGCCTTGATGCCGTGTACAGGACGATGAAGGGCAGTGTTAGGCTTCTTTCCGAGGTGGGCGGGCTCCCTCTTCCAAAACTCCAGAGCAAATACTACATTCTCGTGGGTACTTTCGCCACGCAGGCCAAGATGAACGAGAAGGTTTCCCAGGCCCAGCAGGCCGGGTATGCAGTGCAGCTCATCCCTATACGCAGCCGTCATCTCACAGCCGTGGGCGTATGCCCCAGCGAGACGCTCGAGCAGGTTTTCGAACAGTTCCCAAAGGTGCGGAAAGAGAAATTCTGCCCCAGGGATGCATATATCATAGCAGTTGAATAGAAGCAGATATGGAATACGATTTTCTTGAGATTGAAAGGAAATGGCAACGCCGTTGGGCGCAGCAGCAGACCTATAAGGTTGCTGAAGACCCTTCCAAACCGAAATATTATGTACTTGATATGTTCCCGTACCCTTCGGGGGCCGGACTTCACGTCGGCCATCCCCTCGGGTATATCGCATCGGACATTTATTCGCGTTACAAGAGGCTGAAGGGTTTCAGCGTGCTGCACCCTATGGGTTATGACGCATTCGGCCTGCCGGCCGAACAGTACGCCATCCAGACAGGCCAGCACCCGGAAATCACAACCACGAACAACATCGCCCGCTACCGCTGTCAGCTCGACAGGATAGGCTTCTGCTACGACTGGTCGCGCGAGGTCCGCACCTGCGATCCCGCCTTCTATAAATGGACGCAGTGGGCTTTCCTCAAGATGTTCGACTCGTGGTACGACCCTGCCGCCAATGCCGCACGTCCCATATCCGAGCTCGTGAAGAGGCTCGCTTCCGAAGGCTATGAGGATGTCAGCGCCGCGCAGTGGAATGCTGCTTCCGAAAAGGAGAAATCGGATATTCTGATGCGTTGGCGTATCGCCTATCAGGGCGAAACTTCGGTCAATTGGTGCGAGGGACTCGGAACAGTGCTCGCCAACGACGAAGTGAAAGACGGTCTGAGCGTGCGCGGCGGTTTCCCGGTCGAGCAACGCAAGATGAAACAGTGGCAGCTTCGTGTTTCGGCCTATGCCGGAAGGCTGCTCGATTCTCTCGAAAAGCTCGATTGGTGCGATTCGCACAAGGAAATGCAGCGCAACTGGATAGGTCGCTCCGAGGGTACCGAGGTCGAATTCGAGGTCATCTGTGACGGCCGTCACAAAAAGGTGACCATCTTTACCACCAGGGTCGATACCATCTTCGGCGTCACATTCATGGTGCTCGCCCCCGAATCCGAACTTGTCGCGGAATTGACTTCGGCCGAACAGAAACAGGCCGTGGAGGAGTATGTGCGCGAGGTTCGCAAAAAAACCGAGCGCGAGCGTATCGCTGAAACGAAGAGTGTCACGGGCGTGTTCTCCGGCTCGTGGGGAGTCAATCCTCTGACAGGTGAAAAGGTGCCCGTATGGATAAGCGAATATGTGCTTGCGGGCTATGGCACCGGTGCAATCATGGCTGTCCCGGCCCACGATAGCCGCGACTATGCCTTCGCGAAGAAATTCGACCTGCCAATCGTCCCCATCATCGAGGGCTGCGATGTTTCCACGGAGTCGTTCGATGCCAAGGAGGGCCGCATGTGCAATAGCTCTTTCCTTGACGGGATGGACGTGCGTGATGCCATCGAAGCGGCCAAGGACTATGCCGAGGCTCACGGCCTCGGGCGCCGCAAGACCAATTACCGTCTTCGCGACGCGATATTCTCGCGCCAGCGCTACTGGGGCGAGCCGTTCCCGATTTATTATAAGGACGGCATCCCCACACCGGTGCCCGAAGAGGACCTGCCTCTGGTTCTGCCCGAGATGAAGTCGTTCAAGTCGGCAGGTGACGGTCAGCCGCCTCTCGCCCATGCCGAGAACTGGACCTATAAGGGCTATCCGCTCGAAACCAGCACCATGCCCGGATTCGCCGGTTCGAGCGCCTATTATCTGCGCTATATGGATCCGACCAATGCCGAGGCACTGGTTTCGGGTGAGGCGAACAGGTACTGGAAGAGCGTTGACCTTTATGTCGGAGGTACCGAGCATGCGACAGGACACCTCATATACAGCCGTTTCTGGAACAAGTTCCTCTACGATCTGGGATATGTTTGCGAGGACGAGCCATTCCGCAAACTGGTCAACCAAGGAATGATTCAGGGACGCTCGAACTTTGTCTATAGGATTGTCGGGACCAATACTTTCGTCTCGCTCGGCCTGAAAGACAAGTACGAAACCACCGAGATTCACGTTGACGTGAACATTGTCCACGGCGACAGGCTCGACCTCGAAGCCTTCCGCGCCTGGCGGCCCGAATTCGCCGACGCCGAATTCGTCCTTGAAGACGGGCAGTACATCTGCGGCTGGGCCGTGGAGAAGATGAGCAAGAGTATGTTCAACGTGGTCAATCCCGACGACATCTGCGAGAATTACGGAGCCGATACACTGCGTCTTTACGAGATGTTCCTCGGCCCTATCGAGCAGAGCAAGCCCTGGGATACCAAGGGAATAGACGGTGTTCACCGCTTCCTGCGCAAGTTCTGGAGGCTGTTCTACGAAAGGGGAGAGTGGTGCGTGACGTCCGAGCCGGCTACGAAGGCCGAACTCAAGAGCCTGCACAACCTCATCCGCAAGGAACAGCAGGATATCGAGAGCTTTTCGTACAATACCACCATCAGTGCGTTCATGATTGCCCTCGGCGAACTCGGCGAGTGCCACAAGAGGGAAATCCTCGAGCCTCTGACAGTGCTTCTCTGTCCTTTTGCCCCGCATATCTGCGAGGAACTCTGGGAGGCCCTCGGGCACGATACTTCCGTATGCGATGCCGCCTTCCCCGAATTCGTGGAGTCATACACTGTCGAGGACAGCGTCACCTATCCTGTGCAGTTCAACGGCAAGATGCGCTTTACCGTGGACCTGCCGAAAAGCGCTTCTCCCGCAGAGGTTGAGGCTCAGGTGCGGGCCCTTCCCCAGACGGCGAAATACACCGATGGACTGAGTATAGTCAAAGTGATTGTGGTGCCTGGTAGAATTATTAACATAGTGGTGCGCTAATCGTATGAAAAACAAGGGCTTGCAGATACTGGAGGACTATCTGGTCCTGACTTTCGCCTGCTTCGTGTTCGCGTTCGCCTGGGAGAGTTTCATGATTCCCAACGGAATGTCCGCCGGAGGCCTGATGGGTCTCTGTACGGTCATTCAGTATGCGACCGGAGGCTTTCTTGACGCTTCGGTAAGCTACATTGTCATCAATGTTATTCTGATTCTGATTTCCGTCCTGATTTTCGGCATCGGCTTCGGGTTCCGCTCGCTGTATTGCATAGGCGTATCGACACTGATGATGCAGCTCGTTTCGCATATCCCGGCCATCCACTGCCTTGCCGGACAGTTCTTCTATGTGAGGGAACCGTTCCTCGTGCCGGTGATTGCCGGTATCCTCGAAGCGGTGGGCGTCGGCCTCATCATCCGCAAGGGAGGCAGTACCGGAGGTACCGATATCGTGGCTCTGGTGATTCATAAGTACTGGCCCGTGTCGCTCAGCAAGGTTTTCCTCATAACCGATTTCATTATCATCTGCTCGCTGCTCACCGTTCCCGGAAAATGCTTCGCCGATATGGTTTACGGACTTGAGATGATGGTCGCTTTCTCGCTGGTCATTGACACCGTGGTCGGAGGGCAGAAAACCTCGATGCAGCTGTTCGTCTTCTCGCGGCACTATGACAGCATAGCCGACTATGTGATTCACGAAATGGACCGTGGCGCAACCGTCCTGCATGCGCAAGGATGGTTCTCCAAGAAGGAAATCGGCGTTCTGATGCTGCTCGTGCGGCGAAACGAACTCCCTGCACTGACATCTGCCATCAAACGTATCGATCCCAAGGCGTTCATGTCGGTGTCCGACACCCGCTTTGTCTATGGCGAGGGCTTCGAGGAAATAAAGGCCGGTATCGGTAAAAAAAAGAAATCTTCCGACAATGCAACCGAAAAATAACGTTCTCCGTGCGCTCAAGGAGTATTCCGTCATCACGTTCGGCATTCTGCTGTATGTGACTGGTTGGGGTACTTTCCTGCTTGCCAACAACCTTATCGGCGGAGGTGTCACGGGTATATCATCCATCATACAGTACGCCACCGGAGGAAAGATACTGATGGGTACGAGCTACTTTGCCATCAACGTCGGCTTGATGATTGCCGGCCTGTGCGTGCTCGGAAAGAGTTTCAGCGGCAAGACCATCTACGCCATCATCCTTGCTTCAGTAGGTCTCAACCTCGTTCAGCAGATTATCCCCGAAGCCATTATCCAGTCCCTCGCACTCGACAACGGCAAACTGATGAGTACCATCATGGGCGGCCTTATGGTCGGCACCGGCGTAGGGCTGTGCATAAGCCAGGGGGGAAGTACGGGCGGTACGGATATCATCGCCCTCATCGTGAACAAGTACCGTAACGTTTCGCCGGGCAGGATGCTTCTTGCCATCGATATCGTCGTTATCCTTTCTTCGCTGCTCGTTCCCTCGTATCTGGCCGACGGCACGCTGGTGCCGATGACGGAAAAGATTACTACCGTCGTGTACGGTTTCATCCTTGTGGTGGTGAACAGCACTGTGACCGATATGTGTATCAGCGGTTCGCGTCAGAGCGTGCAGGAATTTATCTTCTCCCGCAAGTACGACCAGATAGCCAATGCCATAGTCTATGACCTGCATCGCGGCGCGACGGTGCTCGACGGACAGGGATGGTATTCGAAAGAGCCCGTGAAGGTGGTGATGGTGCTTACCCGCAAAACCGACTTGAGCATGCTCCTCCGTTATATCAAGGGCATCGACTCCGATGCATTCGTTTCGGTAGGCTCGGTGACCGGTGTGTACGGCAAGGGTTTCGACACCATAAAAAACAGAAAGAAAAAATAATTTTCAGAAAAACTTTTACATCGAAAAATTGACTCCCGGAGTGACTACGCCATTTCGGGAGTTTTGTATATATATTCGGTGCCGAAACAAATTTTAATTCTATGGAAAAAAAGAATTTGACCAGTTATTTCAATTTCTGGCTTCCGGCCCGGAAAACACCACAGAACAGACTCCAGTCTCCGCGTCAGAATTATTACGCACAGGATGCCGAAAAACAACTTTACCTGCGGATTACGGAGTTTATGGATTTGAAAAAACCTTTTTTGGATCCTGACTACACCGTGGTCGACCTGTCCCGCCGGATGTACACGAACCGTAATCTGGTGTCCAAGGCTGTGAATAACTGCTCGGGGAGGAATTTCAAGCAGTTTCTCAACTGGTACCGGATAAAGCATGCCGCTCAACTGTTGCGCCGCGACCCGCGCATGCGGCTCGATGAGGTGTCTCACCTCTCGGGTTTCAATACCCAGCCGAGTTTCAATTCGGCGTTCAAAAGGAATATGGGGGAGCGGCCCAGCGAGTACGTCCGCCGTTACATCAGGCGTCCTTCAGTCCTTTCCAGGAAGACGGCGCGGGAACTTTCAAATCCAGAGGCTCTTTCCGGACCGGATGAACAAAACTGATTGCGTGCGCCTGCAGGCAGATTCCTCCGTCGGGGTTCGAGCGTGGTGCGCCGTATTTGAGGTCGCCCTTGATGGGGCATCCCATGCCGGCAAGCTGGCAGCGTATCTGGTGGTGCCGTCCTGTCAGCAGCTCGACTTCGAGCAGGTGAAAGCGCTCCGTGCTGCAAAGGTAATGGTAGCGCAGGCGTGCGAGTTTGGCTCCTGACCCTTGTCCCGATTTCCCGGAAGCGCTTCCCGCCGCATCCGAATGGCCTTTGACTATGAACGATTTGTTCTGCTTTTCGTTCCGCACCAGCCAGTCTTCGAGCAGGGCATCATCCTTCTGCGGCCTTGCAGTACACAGGGCCCAATATGTCTTGTGCACGTCGCCCGTGCGGAACATCTCTGCGAGGCGGCTCAGGGCCTTGCTTGTCTTGGCGAAGATGCACAGCCCGCAGACGGGGCGGTCGAGGCGGTGGGGGACACCCATGAATACGTTGCCAGGCTTTCCGTCGCGCTGCGCGATGAAGGCCTTGAGCGTCTCGGCAAGGCATTCGTCGCCCGTCCTGTCGGCCTGGACAATCTCGCCTGCGAGTTTGTCAATGACCAGAATGTGGTTGTCTTCGTACACTATGCGCGACTGTATGTCGTCGAATTCGGGTTCTGAAAGCTGTCGGTATGCCATATCGGCGCAAATGTACGGCAAATTTGCCAATTCCGTTCGCTCCCGTGCATATTTTTGTCTGCCTTGTTGCTCGTTTTTGACATTTTGTCAGTAAAATGCCACTGGCATATCTTTCGCGGAAAGGGAAAGCGTCACGACAGTGTGACAGATTAGGAAATAACAAAATACTATAAGAACTATGGGTAAAATCATCGGAATCGACCTCGGAACAACAAATTCCTGCGTCGCAGTAATGGAAGGCAACCAGCCTACCGTAATCATCAACAATGAAGGACATCGCACCACTCCCTCGGTAGTGGCATTCACAGACGGTGGCGAGCGCAAGGTTGGAGATACAGCCAAGCGTCAGGCAGTCACCAATCCCCGCAACACGATCTTTTCGATAAAGAGGTTCATGGGCGAGACTTACGACCGCGTGAGCCGCGAAGTTTCGCGCATGCCTTACAAGGTTGAGAATCAGAACAACACTCCCCGCGTGGACATCAACGGAAAACTCTATTCTCCTCAGGAGATTTCGGCCATCATCCTCCAGAAGATGAAGAAGACCGCCGAGGAGTATCTCCGTCAGGAGGTTACCGAAGCTGTCATCACAGTTCCCGCATACTTCTCCGACAGCCAGCGTCAGGCTACCAAGGAAGCCGGCAAGATCGCAGGCCTCGAGGTTAAGCGCATCATCAACGAGCCTACCGCAGCAGCTCTCGCTTACGGTCTCGACAAGAAGAACAAGAATATGAAGGTGGCCGTTTACGACCTCGGTGGCGGTACTTTCGATATCAGTATCCTCGAACTCGGTGACGGTGTGTTCGAAGTGAAGTCTACCAACGGTGACACCCACCTCGGTGGTGACGATTTCGACCAGGTAATCATCGACTGGCTCGCCGGCGAGTTCGCTGCCGAGAACGGTGGAATGGACCTCCGTCGCGACCCTATGGCCCTTCAGCGCCTCAAGGAAGCTGCCGAAAAGGCCAAGATCGAGCTCTCCAACCAGACCAGCTCCGAAATCAATCTCCCTTACATAACCGCAGTTGACGGTATGCCCAAGCACCTTGTGAAGAGCCTCAGCAGGGCTAAGTTCGAAGCTCTCTGCGACGACCTTTTCCGCCGCAGTATCGAGCCTTGCCGCCAGGCACTGCAGGACGCTCACCTGAGCGCTTCGCAGATTGACGAGGTTATCCTCGTGGGCGGAAGCACCCGTATCCCCAAAGTCCAGGAACTCGTCAAGGAGTTCTTCGGAAAAGAACCCAACAAGAGCGTAAATCCCGACGAAGTTGTCGCCATCGGCGCTGCTATCCAGGGCGGTGTGCTCGCAGGCGATGTGAAGGATGTGCTCCTGCTCGACGTTACTCCCCTGAGCCTCGGTATCGAGACCCTCGGCGGCGTGATGACCAAGCTCATCGAAAGCAACACAACCATCCCCGTACACAAAGACCAGATCTTCTCCACCGCTCAGGACAATCAGCCCGGTGTCGAGATCCGCGTGCTCCAGGGCGAGCGCCCCATGGCCAAGGACAACAAGCAGATAGGTATCTTCCATCTCGACGGAATCGCTCCCGCTCCCCGCGGAATACCTCAGATCGAGGTAAGCTTCGATATCGATACCAACGGAATCCTTTCCGTATCGGCCAAGGATAAGGCTACCGGCAAGGAACAGAAGATACGCATCGAGGCTTCGAGCGGTCTTTCGGAGGCCGAAATCCAGCGCATGCGCGATGAGGCCAAGGCAAACGAAGAGGCCGACAAGGCCGAGCGCGAGAAAGTTGACAAGGTCAACAATGCCGACGCCCTCAGCTTCCAGGTCGAGAAGTTCCTCAAGGAGAACGGAGACAAGATTCCTGCTGACAAGAAGAGTGCGATCGAGGCTCCTCTGGCCGACCTCAAGAAGGCCGTAGCCGACAAGAACCTCGCCGACATCGACCGCCTCACCGAGCAGATCAACACCGTTATGGGCGAGATCTACCAGAGTATGTCAGGTGCCCAGGGAGGCCAGCCCGGGTTCGACCCTAACGCTGCACAGGGCTCTTACAACCCCGGTGCTCAGGGCAGTGCACAAAATGATGCTCCCGACGAGCAATAATTGATTTGCCGCCTTTGACACTTCGATTCTGTCGGGTGTAAGATAATTCAAGTCCCCGGACCGCTTGGATGGCGATCCGGGGACTTTGGTTTTTCCGGACTGCCAATCGTGCGGTCGGCAATCTGCGATACGGACAGGCCGGAAATCTGCACCATACGATTACAAGTTGCACGCCGCCCCGGTTTGGCGCAGCCTGCGGAAGCTACCACTCGTTAGCTGAAAGGTGGAGTTTTGCGACAACGAAATTTGTTTTATGCTAAAAACGCATCTAAGGCACTTTTGTTTTTTACAAAAAACAGCATACCGTTGTACATGAAGATAACAATGCAAATGGAAAAGCTTTTCGATAGACTTTTCCCAGCAATCTTTCTGGCCAACAAACCATCTGCAATTCTATTTTTATACATACTTTGCGAAAGAACAATTTTCTATGCCATGAAAATATATACAAAAACAGCAACATTCGGTCATTTGGAATAATTTTGTTCGGTTGATTGTAGCTATTTTGTTCCGGCGTTTATAAAGACAAAGTCAGCGAGTTTGTACCGCGCGCGAGAAGTAGATGGTTTTTCAATAGGTTCTTTCTCTGAAGCCCCAAAACATACAGACTTAGGCGGCTTAGTAGAATACCTATGTCCGGATATGCTGAGGGCCGTAAAAAAATGAGTTTTGCCGGACGGTCAAACAGCCCGTCGTGAGCTTGTGCATATAAGAACACCAGCGCCCCGCGGGCGCTGGATTAAGGCTTTCGAGGATTTTCCTTCTGCTCGATTCTCTGCGGCTTGGCTGCAGAATAACGAAAATGTTGCGGAAAGGGCGGCAGGATCATAGCCGTTCTGGACATCGACAGCCGGGAGCTATACCACGGATACCGACAGCGCTGAAGTCGGGCTACCGGATTGGAGCCTCGATTACAGAACTATCGGTGAAACCGTCGGCAGAGAGCTTGAAGTATGCCTTGTCCTCGCCCACTGCAGGACTTATCACCACTTCGAAACTTACGTCATTTTTGTTTGCATCAATCTCGTATGAAGTATATCCATCCGTATCAGGCCCTGTTCCGGTCAGAGTTTCGTCTGCGGGCACGGCATTCTTGAGGTAAAGTGTTGCCTTGCCGTCTTCAGGCAGATATTCCATATGGAAGAAGACCTGAGCTGTATTCCCGGCCACCAGGCTCGGGCCATAATATTTGAACTTGAGATTTCCGAAAACTGGCTTTTGAACTATATACTCATATTTAACGGACGGGTAGAATTCATCCGATTCAAACATGAAATTGACGAAGTCCGTACCAGTCTTGCTCTTGACTGCAAACGATTCAATATTGAATCCACTTTTTAAAGTTGACTCAATATTTGTATTGTCAACTTCAAGGTCGTAAACTGAGAAACCGCTATAATATCCCGTGGTCACGTCATAAAGCCAGGTAAGTTCTCCTGAAGCGGCAGGCTCAAGACCGTTCAGCATCACTAAGATTTTGCTGTCTGAAGGCGGTGATGTCATGCCGAAGACGATGTTTGCAGTCCTACCGGCCACAAGGTAGCCTTTGTCCAGATGTGGCTTGATGAACCTCTTTAATCCGTCGTCTCCAATGCTTAGATAAGCCGATCCCGGGTTGAAGACATCGCCTGTCACCACGACCCTGTCCCCCTTTCCGAAGGATTCATCCAAATCCTCGAAATCAGAAGTGTTGACCTTGAGCAGGCAGTCAAAGTGCTTGCGCCTGATTCCGTCCCCGTCCATTACCGATACTGTGCTACAGTATTCCTCCCAGCTAATGGTCCGGTTCATAAAGAATGCAGGTTTGCCGTCCGCGCCCACACCGGACGACATCGACATGTTGTCGTCAGCGGGGGAAAGGGTCATCCGATCAGAAGTTATCTTCATATCCAGAGGGAAAAGGGACATGGGAAGATTCTCCTCGATGCCTATCGTGGCTTTGATGGTTCCCGTGAACTCCTCCGGAATCTCGTTCGGAGTGAGTGTCAGAGTCAAGTCCGAACGCTTGCGCATCTGGTATTTGACCGTACGCTGAATGGTCTCATATCCGCCATTGTCACTATTCCAGACATGTCCAATGACAGAGACGACCTCCGTCTTGACAACGTCGCTCACAGGGGCAGGATTCAAAAAGACCTTGCGGTAGCCGTCAGTCTCATCAGCGTCCGAGATTGAATGATACGCAATCACATTGCCGGCGAGTCCGGACTCGAACCCGATGGTGACATAAGAATCGTGATCGGTCTCTGCCTGCTCCTGTGTTTTTCCGAGCTGCTCAAGCGTTGTGTTGACCACTGCGCCAGTAGTGACATCGGGGACAAACGAATAAAGAAGTTCGAACAGATTATCGTCAAACAGCATTCTCTCCGTCTCGCTCACCGCTATCCTGCTCTTTCCGTTGGACAGGTTCTTGAGTCCCTGCAGGGCGATGTCGATATCGATGGCACCGCTGGCAACCGAATTGAGAGCCTCCTCCACGTTGGGCATCCCTACCTTACGGACGTTACCGACAGTGACCGTATATGTGAAATTCCTAAGTATCGGAAGATAGTTTCCGTCATTGTCGCGAAGGTCAATCTTGTAGAAAGTTTCAGTCGGGCTAAGGTCCGATGTCCCTCCCACGATGATGCAGAGAGGGTCGCTCAGCGGCTTTTCCCTTTCGTAGGTATAGGCGGAAGCCCCCGGCAGGCATTGGATTTCATCAAGCCTGCTTTCGCTCAAGCCTTTGATGGACACGAGTGAGGAAGATGTCGGTCGGAATCCCATATAACCTGCCGCCATCGCAGCAGTGGCACGGGAATAGGTGGCATAGGCGGTCTCGAAACGTCGGGCCTCATGGTTGTAGGGAGCGGCAGTGGAACAATCGGGGAAATTGCTTATCCAGTAACGGGTAATGGTGAAATTGGAACTGTCGGCCTTCTTGACCTTGATCTTTGCAAAGTTCCTGACGAGCTTCACCCCTGACAGGGCAGCCTTCAGGCTGCTGAACCCTGGATTGTTCTCATCGCATATACCGCTATCCAGTTTGAGATAGCCCCAGTAGGCATCATCACCTGTCCAGTGCTCCGTGTCGAAACTGTAATTCAAGTTGCCCAAGGCATCCACATCGGAACCGGAGCCTATCTCCTCCGGAGCGTTGGCGATGAAATGGATGACTCTCGGCTTGCTGCTTGTCTTGAGTGTGGCTGTGTATACATACTTGGTTGAGTTTCCCGTCGCAAGTGTGACTGGCTCGGCCTTGACATATTCGATAAGTGCCTTTCCACCTTCGTTGAATACGGCAAGGTACAGATTTTCAAGCTGGGGAACGTCTGCAAAGGCCTTTGTAGCGGCATTTCCGTCACCGGTACTGAAACTCGGCGTAAAAGTCACTGTAGTAGTGCCAGCAGGCCCTTTATCCTCAAATACAGGCTCTACGGCACAGGATGTCAGCAGGGCGGCGGATATCGCAAGAAGTATGGTTATTTTCTTTATCATCGTTCAAAGGATTAATGTTTAACGCGGCATGTCGCCCCAATATCTCTCGCCCCAAAGGCCTTCGGGCAGGCGGCCTTTCTCAGTCGCCACCGTGCCGTTATTGTAATCGTAGTTCTCCCAGTACCACTCGTCATAGACGCAGCGGACGGCCATATCTTGCGTGTCGTTTTCCGGGCCGCTTGTATATTCGGGAGAATGGTATGCATTAAGAAGGGTTCCGTCCTCTTCCTCGACCTTGTACACTCCCACAAATCCAGTACTGCACCAATAGTAGGCGGCTACGTCAAGATTCTCGCCTTTATTTCCGAACTGGCCGAACAACTGCGGAATTACGTGGTCGGAAGAAAGCTTGCAGATGTACATCACTTCCGCTTTCGTCGGCACACGCCATCTGCCTGCAGGATATCCGTCCTCCTGATAGGCGGCGCATCTTCTTACAGCCTTATCGTAACTCATCAACCCGCTTTGTCCCCAGGAGGACGCAACGCGGAGTTTCGGGGCGATGATTTTCTCGACATCAGAAGAATTTTTGGTAGGATAGTAGACTTTCAATGTCCTTGGAGATTCTCCATACAGAGCAGGCACATCATCGCCGAAGTCGAGTATGAATGTGTCATCAAGGTACACCATATTGGTGTGCTGCCTTGGATCAGCAAGGAGACACGTATTGCCATCGATAACCGGAGCTATGGTAGTCGTGATTACATACATATTGCCATTCTTGTTGTCAATACACCCTTCATTAATCAATAAAACCTGCGGATCGCCGCCATATCCATCGTCGCAGTCATAGATGTTTACAAAGGCCGTGGACTGCGGCAGCGGGTGGGCGTCCTTGTCCAGATAAACTCCTGCCGAGTTGGGCTGCGCCTCGATGTAGATGGCGGGATACTGATGCACGGTCACGTCCTGGAAATAAGACGGATTGTCCTTGTGCCGGATGCGGAACTTGAAGGTGTAGGGCACAACGTCATAGGCTCCGCAAATTATTCCACCATTTTCTTTGGTAGAGCTTAAATCCTTGTTCAGAGAATGGTTTACAGTGATGAGAGAGCCATCATGGGTCAGGGAGAAATCCGCAAGTTCGGAGCAGGGCCCCGATATTGTCTCCGCGTTGCAGTGACTGTAGTTTTTCTTCTCATAGGTCTCATCCACTATCTCGCAGTCGTGGCTGGATGCGTATGGGAAACTCCAGGTGTTCTGACCGTATATCCAGTATTCCGTCTGGTCCATCATCAGGTACCTGGCATCGTCTATTTCGGTAAAAATACCGTAGCCGTCATCGAATGCTTCGTTCCAGTCAAGTACCGTATAATCCGTGCCATTGATAATCTGGACGGGATCTTCCTTGAAGAAGCCTCCTAGACGGCCCAGGTCAACATTCAGATGGTACCAATTATTTATGGTGATACCCTTTGTGCTGAAGAACACCTTATAGTATGTAGGTACTACCTCTTCGGTATCCATATTGATCCAAGGCAATTCAATGATAATGTAAGGCTCGGTAGCGCTGAGTAATTCCCACGAGACGGAATATGAGTATATCGGCCGTACAATCTTGCATTTCCAGTCATCACCGTCCTGCTCGGGAATGCCGAAGCCGATGGCTTCGGTAGAGAAAAATTTTTCTTTGTATTCGCTGTCCCCGGCTTTCACCGCAGCGAAGTCGCCGCCCAGCGCAGCCTCCTTGAAGGCATTGTGAAACTCCACCTTCGCATCGGCCGGAACGGACTGCCACTTGACTGGAGAACCAATGTCGCCACTGATGTTCAGGCTGACGGTGAACTTGTTGGCAAGCCTCCTGAGATTGGCCTCGACGGTCATTATGTTGCCTGTGGTAGCTGCTTTTGCGACCTTGTCATCGAAGGTCATCGTAAAGCTGTCCTGTATGCCGTCTAAGGACGTTTGGAACAGCTTGGCACGGAGCCCGTTCAGAGTCGGGCTGCCGCCGAGAAATTCCTCCAGCCCCTGCGGAGGATTGGCCACGATGAAGGTCTGACACTCCTCGGAGCTCCCGAAAAGGCTGGCCGCTGTGCCAGATGTGACCGGGATTTCCTCGGTCCTCACGCCGCTCTTGTGCTCGAGCCCTTTCAGGCGGCCCTGCACGACAGGGGCGGACGATTCCTCTCCGTCCTTGTAGAAGAAATAATACACCGAGTTGATCATGTTCTCGTTGAACGGGTCCTCGCCCTCCTTGGTCGCCTTGGTTTCCAATGACTTGGAGGAAAGTTTCAGGGAGATGAAACTGCCGTCCTTCTCCATAAGGTTGTCCTTCGTACAGGATACAGCCGCCAGAAGCAGCACCGCCGGAAAGATTGCGAATATGTTGAATTTTCTCATCATTTCAATATTATTTGGTAAGGATGATTGTCCATTTGCCGTCAGGCTGAATCATGTCATCTATGCAATAGGACTCACCGTCAGGATGTCTGACGGAGAAAGACAATTGTATGCTGTAATCCCTGCCGGAGGGCGCGTCCTTGGGGTAGAGGGTGAAGCTGTTGCCCGCAACTACATCCACTGAGCCGTAGTTGCGGTCTAGCCCGTCACCGTATATTCCGATATCGACGTTGTCGATCTCGAACGCGTCGTAGTCACCTTCCTTGGAGATGGACCAGGTCGCCTCGGAAGGGGCGCCGAGCCTGAAGGAGCCCGTTATAGGATTCGCTCCCTTGAAATACACCTTGCGTGCCGCCGTGTCCACGGTGCAGGTGCTGCTGTCGAACTGAAGCGCCTCCGCCACGGTCACCTCGTCGTCATATTTGATCGTCAGCTCGGAGTAGTCCCAGGGCAATGCGGCCACTTTGATGGTGAAATAGTCGTCGCGGAAGGCAATCTGCATCATCCTCTTGGTGCCCGCGGGCCAGCCGATTGTCTCGGTGCCATCTTTTTCCTGAGGGAATCGGGCGTACCTGGTGTATTCGATGCCGCCCTGGTTGTAGACGACCTTGATGTACGCTCCGCCTGATGGCTGATGGCTGCCGTCGGTCCATCCGCCGGCGGTAAGCTCTCCGCTGGTCTGGGGCCAGAACATATAATATTGAGGAGTGGTGGACGCGGTGCCTACGATGTTGGCGCATTCGACACCCGTATTAAGAATAATGGTCGACGAATTCAATTTCTTCGAGCCGTCAGCGGCACCGGCGGCAACGGTCCAAGTGCAATTGGGCATATCGTATGTGGCCTCTGAACCGGTGTCGGCGAAATTGATGGTCGCGCGCTTTTGATTCTTCAGTCCGCAGAGACTAACCTCCTTGACCTCAATCGTACTGCCGGTGTAGTTGTGCGCCGAGAACGCTATTGCGGTGTAGAGGTGCTTGAGGTTGAGGTTCACTACGGAGTGGTCGGGCTTGTCGGCTGACCTGTACACAACGTCGGAGTAGCAGAAGTCGAAGTTGTTGTTAGCCTCGGCCAAATCGAATGCTCTGGAGGAAAGCGTGAGCGTGCGGCCGCTTACGGTGACCGCCGGTGCGGAATGCCCGTCATTGTCCCTGGTCAGATAGGAGAAGAAGGCATAGCTCTTGCCGTCGGCCCAGGGGTAGTCCTGGTCCAGAGCCCAGCCCGTGGAAGCGTCGTATGTGGACGTGACGCCATCGATGAGGACATCTGAATCTTCATAGCCATAGATAGCCATTTGGGTGCCGGTCACATTGATGTCATCAGAAGTCAGGAAGGCCTTGGTCTCTATTCCTGCAGTGAACTCTATATTAGGCATTTCCAGATATGTAACGGGGGCCTTATTGCAAGAGACAGCCGCTGCCAGGGCAGCCACCATAATAATATAACGGGAGTATTTCATATATGTCTTCTTAGTCAATTGGAATATAGTCCTCTCTTTCCGCCCAGTCAACCAGAGTCATGCTTAAGGAAAGCTTGTCCTGCTCGGATGTGCGGATCTTGTACGTGTAACACTTGCCTGCCTCCCAGAAAAGGCCGCCCTCGGCGGTCGTAACGGGAAGCCTGCCGCTAAGTGTGAAGGTCGATTCCCCTTGCTTGACTACTACCTCCACCTCGCATTCGCTAAGCGACTGAGGGATGACAAGAAGCACATCCCCGGTGTTGGTGTAGAGATTGAAGGCACTGCCCTTCTTTGTTTCTTTGGTCCAGCCCGAAGGGGTGCTGCCAGTGAACGAGGCGTTGAAGGTCTGGAGAAAATCTTTCTGCACGTCCAAGGTGGCACTGGGCCAGTCGAAGGTATGGGAGGCCCCGTTGAAAGTACAGTTGCCCTTGCTCCTGATATCCTTCAGTCTCACGGAGACGAGTTCATATGAAGGGTCGTAGGTTCCGTCATCCGTGCTGAGACAGAAACGGATCTGGGCCAGGGCGTGATAGAACTTGATGTCGATGCAGTCCGACTCGAATTCCGCCGCATGCTGTGCGAAAGCGAAAACCAGATCCGCGCAGTCGGAAGGAACGACAACACCGTCCCTGACAGGTGTCGTATAAGTAAAAGGATAGTTGCTGTCAATGCTGTTGTCCGCCTTGGTTATCGTGCGGCCGCCGGCACTTACCGGAGCGTATGCGAAGAAGTTCATTGCCACGCCGTCGTACCACGAGAACTTGTGGCCTGCATAGCCCGCACCGTCATTGCCCGTAATCCTCCACGGTTCGTTGTCGCGGCTGGTATCATAGGTGACAAGGATGTCCTTGAGCTTATTTCCGTTGTCAGTGCCCACGGATGAACCCGGATCGACGAATATGCCCGGAGCGATACCGGTCACATCACTTGTTACATACGCGCTTATATTGAATCCTTCTTCTATGACGCTTCCAACAGTGATGACGGAAGCCTTGGAGTCTTTGACACCGCTCACCGTAAGTCTTATGGCCGAAGTATGACCTGCACAGTCCGGTGAGGACTTCCCGCATGATGCAAGCGAGAACACAACTGAACAGAAAACCGCAGTCGCTGGAAAGAATCTTCTCATTGCATTGATTTTTTGATTTTTGTGTAACATTCCCTAACTGTTTTGCGTATCCGACAACTGTAGTTCCTTGATTCCCTCATTTCCCCACGGATCGACTGAAACGCCGCTGACGCTGATAACTGAATTGGAAACGGTGAGTTCGATGGTAGTCTGGCGGCCGGAGGCGAGGGTCGCCAGGCTTCCGGTGAAGGAGGTGGCGCAGGCCTGGCCGTCGATGGTGCACGCAATCTTCAGTTCGGGTGTGCCGGATTCGATTGAGGCGGGCACGACGAGGCACTCGATGGTGGTGAATGCCGTCTTGCTGAGGGTCTGAGCCGTGCTGGCGGTGAACTTCGATGCGGTGGCGTCGATGCCGCCGGTCTTTGCGTTCAGTTTGCCTGAAGCCGCCACGCAGTCGCCCCAGAGGCTTATCTCGCTGAGAGCGCCGCTTCTCGAATACGAGCCGTCGAGTTTGAACGAGAGCCTTACCCTGGCGAGGGAATGGCTCAGCGAAAGGCTGACGTTCTTTGCCGTGGCAGCTGTAACTTCAACAGGCGCCGCGAAGAGGTAGTCCGTGCCGTTGATCGAGGATGCCACAGGGATGGCTGTGATGTCAGTCGCGGTGCCGCTGTACGGATAGTAGCCGTAAAGCTTGCCGGAGGTCCCGCCGACGCGGAGAGGGCTTGCGGCGGTCCATTTTGAACTGCTGAACGTGTATTTGACGTTGACTTCATTGGAGCCGTAGGTGGCCCCTGTCCCGTCCAGCAGGAACAAGCCGATGCCCGCTGCAGCCTCGTCGGTTGTAAACTCCGTTCCGGTGATGACCGCCTTGGTCGTAGGGTCGGTGCTGACGGACGAGAGCTCGATGGCAGAGCTGTCACTGCCGTCAAGTGTGTTCTCAATTTCCTTGGTGCAGCCTGCGGAGAGGAGCGCCGTAAGAACAAGTGCTGAGTATATGTGTTGTTTTATCATAACCGTGTAACGTGTGTTGTGTAGATGTTGTCTTCCGGTTATTCCGCCACGTCAATGAGCAGTCGCACGGACTGGGTGTCTTTGCCGAGAGAGTTGCCGTCCGCGTCCTGCCATCCGATGAACTCTTCCGCCTCGTCAGGAACGGCAGTGAGGGTTACGCTGCTGCCGGGATTGCACATGGCGCTTGTCGTGCCCTGAGTGCCTATGTATGCCGTGCCGTTGCCCTCGGTG
>JAZLKT010000030.1:0-3488 GCA_045597785.1 Candidatus Cryptobacteroides sp. | reverse complement strand
CGCCTGCCAGGCGATGGATGCAAAATAGGCGTATCTCCAGATACAATAGAAAAAGAAGGGGCTGACCAAAAAGGGTCGGCCTCTTCTTGATGTGCGGAGCTCCGCAGCGGCAGCAGCTGACCGCATTGCTGCGCTTCCCGCTACCGACGGAGTTCCTGAATCTGATCTTTCGGCGTCATTGGAAACACCTCCTAAGTCATTTTGGCCTTCTTAGTAGCGGATCAGGTTGCTGCCTTCGAGCGGGCTGACGATTTTCAGAAAACTGCCGTCGGTGACTGCTTCGCGGGCCTCGCCGTTCACGCTGACTTCCTGTCCAGCGTCCTCAAGCGGGATATACACCGCTGCCTTGACACCGTCGGGAAGGTCCAGCTCCATCCGGCCTTTGCTGACCTTGATACGGATGCCGCCTTTGCAGCAGGGCACAAGACCTTCGGCGAATTCGAGAGATGCAATCTGAGGCCTTATCTCCACCAGTTCGAAAGCCGGCAGGAGGGGACGTACTCCAAGCAGGCGCATGGGGATGATATCGGCCGGAGCGGCACCCCAGGCGTGGTTCCAGTCCTGATTGGGCTTGAATTCATTCCCCCAAGCCTCCATAGTGATCGTGGAACCTTCTCGGAGCATATTGAGCCAGCCGCGTTTCGCGTCGCTTGTCATATAGTCCAGGGCAGTCTGTGCCTGCCCGCCCTCGTACAGGGCATCCAGGAGGAACTGAGAACCGTAGACACTGCAAGCCATGCCGCGTGAGTCCACGAAGTCCGCGACGCTCTTTCTGTATTCGTCAGGGACAAGTCCGAATGCCAGGGGGAACATATTCGCGTGCATTGCCGAGTGGTCGGTGCCGATGCCGTCACGGTAGATTCCTTTGTCGCGGTCCAGAAATGCTGCATTGAAGACGTCGTAGAACCTGTCGCTGTATTCTTTGAGTTCCCGGGCCTCGTCAGCCCTGCCAAGCGCTTCCGCAATCTTGGAAAGACAGCGGGCGGCCTGGTAGTGGTAAGCGTTCACGACCGTGTTGAAATCGGTGTAGACATAGCCGTCGCCCTCGCGGCCCTGCCCGGCCGCCAGTCCCAGGGTGCCGGAGTGCGGCCAGTCGACTATGTCACTGATCTTGGACGTACGCGCGATGGATGCAAGGAACTCCGGAGTCTGCCCCTTCCTGCTTGTAATAAGCCCTGTCCCGCTGTCCTGAAGGGCAAATAAAGCGTGGGCCTTCAATGCATCGAAATGCTTGGAAATGAGTTCTTTCGAACCGGTGTAGAGGTAGTCGTACCAGGCGACCATAACCATCTGGAGACTCCATTCGGTGGGCCAGGTCGGCAACTCGAGCAGACGCTCGAAACTGCGTCGCGCCACATCGTAACGGGCGTCAACGGCATAATGCCCCAGCTGATTGATCAGCGCGTCCGCTTCGTAGCATATGCGCTCACGGTCTCCATCGACGTAATAGCCGGTATATGTCGTCGCCTTGATGGAGTATTTGCAAAGGTCCCAGACGGTATTCAGGGCTTCGTCGCTGCTGTGGAAATAGGATGCGTCATCGTCGAAGGGGCAGGTCACCATGATTCGGCGGATGGCTTTTCCGGATGGCTTCCTGTTCAGTCCGTTAATCTCGACATAACGGAAAGGGGTTACCTCCCCGACTTCCTCAGGCATCAGCACGGCGGGGTGACGCGTGTTCCGCGCATCCTTGGCTATCTCGGGCCTGTAGGTGCGGCATCCGTCTTCAAGAGGAAGGGAGATGCGGCGGTACCTGCGCGATCCGCCGGGCTTTCTTTCTACCAGACCGTCGGAGATGCACTCGCCGAGGTGCAGGGTGAGCGTGTCACCTGTGCTGCCGTTCACTTTCAGTTCGAGTTGGCCGAAAGCCGCCTTCCCGAAGTCCAGCACCCAGGTGCCGTCGCCTTTCAGGGTGATGCTTTCCGGTCTTTGCCAGGTCTTCTGGAATTCAATCCCGTCCTTGCTGGTTATATATTCTACTTCCGCGGTCTCTTTGCAGGAAACCGCAAGGAGCGCCAGTGCTGCCACGAAGGGAAATCGTGTATTCATCAGTAGGGTGTTAAGTTAGTTGTTTGAAAAATGGTCAGAATAAAGTGCTGAAAACTGCCGATTCCGACCTTCGGGCAGAGGCCTCTCCGAGACATTGAAATTTAGTTGAAATAGTTGCATGATTTATTGAATATTAATCGGTTAACTCTTGCGTAAGTCATTGACTTTTTGTAGCTTTGTAACTACTCTGGTACCCCAGACCTGACAATAAACTGAGGGAAGCGCGGGGCTTTCGCTACCCTGATATAACTTTTTTCAAATATTTTCATCATATTGCACACTTGGCTTTCAACCTGCTGAAAATCAGCCGATTATTACTATTTTAAGAAGCTCTGTAAGGCTCGAAAATACTTCTCGTTTGGCCCTCCGAACAAAAGGGTTCCAAATCCGCCAGAAAGCCCGCAAATAACCTTTAATCTATTGATACATAATTTGTTAAATTTGGTAAAGTCGTTTCTTTTTCCTATCTTCGCTGTATGGAAAAGGACTTCAATACAGGGCTTCGCAGGAGTCTCGAGGCCGACCGGATAAAACTCACCCGCCGACGCAAGCAACTCCTTCGGGATATGGGATACTCCGAGGGTCTTGACTCTGCGGAGATTGCCGAAAAGCTTCACGAGCAGGTTCGTGCCAATGATGTCCTTAACCGAAATCTTATCCGCAGTGATGAAGAAATTGCCCAAAACAGAAAGGAAATTGCCCAATACAAAGCGGAAAACACATCCCTCAAGGCGCGAATAGCGGAACTTGAGAGTAAACTCGCGAAGCCTATCGCCAAGACCAGTGCGAACAGCAGTGTGCCTCCTTCCAAGAACCCCATAGGCGTTCCTCACACGCAGTCCCAGCGCAAACCGTCCGGAAAAAAGTCCGGCGGACAGAAGGGACATCCGGGGAGCACGAGGCTCCAGACCGACAACGTCACCGCCACTGAGCGCTGGTATCCGGCCGCAGTCTGCCCCGTATGCGGCAAGCCCCTGGATATGGACTCCGCCACTGTGGGCGCAAGAAGACAGGAAGTCGACATCCCTCTTCCGATAGAGGCGAAGGTCATAGACCATCTTCTGATGCAGGTCAAGTGTGGCTGCGGTCACTGCTGCAAAGGGCAGTTCCCGGAATCCGTGAGCGCCCCGGTAAACTTCGGCCCCAATATTACGGCTCTCGTGTCCTATCTGAGCACATATCAGAACGTACCGTTCAAGCGCCTGACGCATCTGCTGGAGACCATCTTCGGTCTTCACGTAAGCGAGGGGTCTGTGTCCAATATGCTGAACTCGATGAGGAAGTTCTCCAAGGAGCCCTACGAGATGATACGTCAGAAGGTTGCCAGCGGCAAGGTTGCCGGAGCGGACGAGACCGGAGTCAACGTCAGCGGCAAGAACAACTGGCTCTGGGCTTTCCAGAACGGCGTTGCAACGTATCTTGCCTTCGACAGCGGCAGA
>JAZLKT010000029.1:0-7668 GCA_045597785.1 Candidatus Cryptobacteroides sp. | reverse complement strand
GGTGCGCCAGTCGGTGGGGGTGAAGCTGTCGGGGAAGGTGATGGGGTAGAGTTTCTCTCCGCCTTTGATTACGATATAGGAGTCGAGCGAGCGCAGGCCTTCCTTCAGCACGATTACGCGCGCGCCGTTGGGAAGGTTGTTGTAAACGGTGTTGCCGCCGGTGTAGCGGCCGTAGGCGAGGAGAATGTCTTTCCAGACCGTGGCGTAGTCGTTGTCGTGGTCGTGTCCGGCGAAGCAGGCGAATACGTCTCCGCTCTGCTTGAAGGCATCGAAGAGCCCCGTGTTCTCTGCCGGGCTGCAGACAGATTCACGCCGCGTCCCTATGAGCGGGGTGCCGTCGCTGCAGGCGGCAATCTTGTATTCCGGCAATGGGATATGCATGAAGGCCAGGGCCGGAATCGGCGGCCTCTGCGCATTCCTGGAGTCGGCCGTGAGATCTTGCCTCTGCGTGCTCAAGGCGTCCGCGTCAGAGATGGCTCTGTCGGAAGAGAAGCTGCGGCTTGTCTGGCGGTACCATTCCACCTGCTGGGGATGGACGCTGTCGTAGCCGATGAATTTGCCGTCGGGCGCGAAAAGATGACCGTTCGAATCGAACATATATAGCAAAGCGGCGAGGGAAGAACCCTTGGCGCTTCCGTAAACCGGCAGCACATAATCGCCCTCGGAGCAGGGGATGACGCAGTTGGGATAACTTCTGATTATGTCGGTGAACTCAGCTTTTGGCAGGTTGAAATCGGGATCGTGATTGCCGAGTACGGCGCAGAACGGGATACCGTTCGAGTCGATGTGCCCGATAACCTTGCGCAAGGTCTCTTCTGTCGGGAACGAATATATGATGTCGCCCGTCACGACCACAAGATCCGGCTTTTCGGCCTTCAGCACTTCGTCGATGCGCTTGAGCGCAATCACGGACTCTCTTTTCTGCAGATTGAAGTGCAGGTCGGTGAACTGCACTATGCGGAATTCGCCGTTAGCGTCGAATCTCAGAGCGGTGCCAGCCGCGCTGGCGGCAGACTCTGCTTTCGAGGCAACACAGTCTGCATTCCCGGCCACGGCGCCGCCTGCAGAGTTGTTTCCGCATCGCCTGGCGCCATCCTGCCCGCAGGCCGATACGGCCAGCGCAAGGACAGCAAAATAGAACAATCGTTTCATACTAACTTCTCCAGAAAATATTTGCCTTCGAAAAGGCGTTTGTAACAGCCCACATCGCCGCGGTAAGTATTGCGCCCTGCGCCAGCCCCCAGACGGCGGACCCTTCGGCGAGTCCGGTAATCAGCTGCATAATGCCGGTGACATAGAATATGGGAACCAGGGCGAAGCTGCTCACTGTATATGCAATCATCGGGTTCTGCCCGCAGCGCACAAGAGCACCCAGCTGTCTGCCGGCACATTCCATAGCAAAGAAAATGGACGTGACTATGAATCCGAGCCCGCAGGTAACCAGCAGGTAAGACAGGTTGCAGAAATCTTTCGCTATACCGCCGTCTGCAATATCGAACATGATTCCCGCAAGAAGAATTGCGTATCCGCTCAGGCCGAGCGCGGTCCAGGGGCCCTGTTTGCGGTGCCCGAACCCGACATAGGCACAGCCTGACGACAGGGTCAGCAGCACGTCGATTGCGACATGCCTTCCAAACAGCGCCCACAGCTGCAGAAGCACGGTCAAAGCCGCTATCAACTGCGGCCAAAGGCTGACCTTCGTCTCCTGCCTTGGCGAGTGCGCCCAGTCGTAAAGGAAGTCGCCCGCGAACGTCGCGCCGAGCACGATTACAAGATACTGAAGATGTCCCCAGTTGAATACATAACTCACCGGCCCTTGTATTGCCAGCGGCCTGAGCAGCCCGGTGTAGGAACATGCGGCCTTCAGGGCGATTACGAAGAACAGCAGGAGCATCCTGGTGCGCGGTCTCCCGGCGGTGAGCAGCCAGAGCAGCGCTCCGGCAAGCGAGGCCGAGGCAAGAATCATTATTATTACATCGGCGTAAGCGAATCCGGGGACCTGCCCGAAAACGAGCCACTGCACTGCAAGCAGGGCGGCAACCACAGCGTACCCCAGCCAATTAACCCATTTGAGACTGCAGCGCCAAAGGCTCAGGAAGAAACCGACCCACATTGCCGGCATAAAGAGGCCGCGGACAATCTCGCTTCCTGCCGCCGACCCGTTTACCCTGTACGCATTGCCTATCGCGAAGCCGAACAGCGCGAGAGTCAGCCAGCGCTTTATCTGACCGGCAATGAGTCTGCCGGAGGTCTCTCCGCGCGAGATGCGGCTGCGCATCGCCAGCGGAAGTGCCGCCCCCATGGCGAAAAGGAAGAACGGGAAGACGAGGTCGACCCAGGTGATTCCGCGCACCTCGGGGTGGAAGGCGTAGTCGGGCGGAGGGGTCTGGCAGTGGAACATCCAGGCCGGCAGGCCGCTGTTCCAACCTATCGAACCCGCAAGCACCATTCCTATGATGGCGAGGCCGCGCAAGGCGTCGATCGCTTTTATCCGCACAGCCATCAGTTACGCGCTTTCCAGTACTGCTCTATCTCTTCGAGAGTCTTGCCGGTAGTTTCGGGCACGGCCTTCCACATGATGAGCATATAAGGTACGCACATGGCGGCAAACAGGAAGAAGGTCCCGGCCGGGGTGAGATGGCTCATGCACCAGGGTGTGAACTGGCCGATAAGATATGTCCCCACCCACAGCGCGAGGCCGGCGATCGACATCGCGATGCCGCGCACACGGTTCGGGTACATTTCGCTCAGCAGCACGAACACCACCGCGCTGATGCTTATCGCCTGGCAGAAAATGTACAGGAGGAAGAAGACAAGCAGTACCACGCCGCTCGCTCCGGTAGCGAAGATCACGCCTATCGCAATAAGGCAGGCAATCATTCCGCTCACGCCCCAGTATATGAGTTTCTTGCGGCCCACGCGGTCGATGATGAACACGGCCAGCACGGTCGTAAGCATATTGACAAGGCCCACCAGCACGGTCGAGAACGAAGAATCTTCGGCGGCAAGACCGGCATCGGCGAAGATGTCGGGGCCGTAGTAGAGAACGGCGTTAACGCCCATAAACTGACCGAGGATGGCGATGGCCGAGCCGATGAGCACGGCTTTGAGTATGCCTTTCTCCTTGAGTGCGGACCATTCGCTCTTGACCTCCGAACTGATTGAAGCCTTCGTGAGCGAGAACTCTTCCTGAGCTCCGCTTTCGTCGGCTTTGAGGCGGCGGAAGATGTCCATCGCCCGCTGTTCGCGGCCTTTTACCATAAGCCAGCGCGGACTTTCGGGGATGAGGAAAATGATGAAGAAGAACAGCAAGGTTACGACCGACTCGCTTCCGAGCATTCCCCTCCACATTTCGGTGGAGAAGATGTTCGCCCAGAAGCCGTCGCCCGCAATGGCGGACGAGTTCTTCAGGATGACAAAGTTCACGAGGTATGCCAGCAGCAGACCTGCGGTAACGGCCAGCTGGTAGAGCGACACCATTGTCCCGCGTATCTTCGCAGGCGACACTTCCGAAATGTAGATGGGCGAGACTATGCTCACGATACCTATTCCGAGGCCGCCGATTATGCGGTATGCCACCAGGTCTTCGAATCCGCGGCACAGACAGCAACCTATTGCCGACACGCTGAACAGCACGGCCGCGATGAGCATTGTCTTCTTTCGGCCGAGATAGTCGCTCAACATTCCGGCGCAGGCCACACCAATGATGGAGCCGATGAGGGCGCAGCCCACGTACCATCCTTTCGACATCTCGTCAAGGCCGAACTGGGCCGACACGTCTGCGGTCGTGCCCGAAATTACGGCGGTGTCGTAGCCGAAAAGTATTCCGCCGAGGGCGGCGACTATCGACAGGAAGATAACATATCCGATATTTGCGTTACTTGCCATAAGACGCTATTTGATGTTGAAGTATTCCTTGTAGCGGTCGTAAAGATGACCGGCCTGGGCGTAGGCGCTCTGCGGGCTGAGGAAGTGGCTGAACTCGAAGGTGATGGCCTTGTCGTAGCCGCAGCGCTTGGCGGCTTCCAGCTTGAGCCGCAATTTGTCGAACTTGATGGGCAGGAAGTGGATGGGCATATCGCGGTCGAATGTCTCCGCGTTGGTCCAGCACTGCATTCCGTAACGGTCGGCGAGTTTCTTGTTCACCGAGAAGAACGCATCCAGTTCGTCGTAGTCGATGTGCCCGTCCTGGAAGGCGCAGGCGTCAACCACGTCGTGGATGCCGTCGAAGATTTCGTTCCACTCCTCTTCGTGCTTGCTCACCGACACGCCTTTCTTGATGTTGAGGTTTGTGCCCATTATGGCCTTCTTGCCGTCTATCCAGGGTGATATGAATGTGGGAAGGCCGCCGGAAATGTCCTTGCACATCTTTCCCATTTCGTGGAAAGTTTCTATGCAGCCCTTGGTCTTGCGGCTGATTTCGGTCGATATGTACCAGCCCTGGAAGCTCTTGTGGTGCCCGTAGGCATTCCAGACTTCCTCAATGACGTACTTGTTGTATTCGAGCTCGCGCGACATGTCGTGGGTGTCCCAGTAGTAGCCGCTGTCGTAGAGGCCGAAGTAGAACTTCATCCCGTACTTGTCGGCAAGGGAGAGGAACAGTTCGAGCAGGTCCATCGAAGGCATATAGCACCCCTTGCCGAGCAGAAACTTGCTGGGCCAGGTTATGAACTTGCGGTAACCGCTGCGAATCATTATGACGGTGTCGATGCCTATGGCCTTCATGTTCCTGAAGTCCTGGTCCCATTCCTTCGCGCCCCAGTTCTGGTGGGGGATGTCGTGCGAAATCTCATCGAGGAACGTGCCGGTGATGCGCAGACCGTTCTCTTTGGGAACTATGAGTTTTGACCCGCCTTCGGAATCGAATATAAGGTCGGGCACTTCGGTGTCGTGGAAATGTGTGCGGCTGCAGCCTTCGAGAAGGGTGCCGGTCGCGAGCGCGGCTCCTGCCGCAGCAACCTCTTTCAGAAATGTTCTTCTGTCGCTCATAATGGTTATTATTCTATTGCTTTGAATGGCATATCCCATCCGGTGATGGTGGCAATGTAAGGTATCATGCAGGCTGCGACCTTGCGCTGGCCCTTGTAGTTGGGATGCCAGCTTGAGCCCAGGTCGCCTTCACTGTTGTGGACCGATGACTGTATGGAGGTCCAGTGGATGCCGGTCATCCCGCAGCAGTCCACGGCGTGACGGACATAGTCGCCCAGAAGGTCGTCGGCTCTTGATGCAACGCACAGGATGGGGACGCTGTCTCCGTAGAATGCACGTACTTCGCAAAGAAGCTTGTAATATCCCTGGGTCCAAGCCCAGAGGCTGGGCTGCTTCCCGACTGAGAAATCGTTCGTACCCAGGTAAATTATCACTATATCGGGGCTGGAGGATGACATGGCCGGTTTCCACTCGCTCTGTTCGGACATGTCGAATGTGCGGAGGTACCTTTCGGGCATCAGTCCTTCGGGATCGCCGTCGCCATAGTTCCTGGCGATGCCACGGCCGGAATGACTTACCAGGCTGGCACCCGCGTCGAAGAAACGGGCAATGATGTTGCAGTACGAAAGATTGCAGTTTTCTTCTTCAGCGCGGAACGGCTGGTTCCTGTCGGCGCCTTCAGTTCCGTATCCGCAGGTATAGGAGTCTCCGATGAATTCGATGTGGCGGCGGAACGGGTCCGACGCCCTGAGGAATTTGCCGTCTGTGGTGAATCCGCTTATGCAGATGCAGCCCCATTCGCCTTCGGTCCTCTTCTGCAGGACCACTTCGTGTTCACCTTTCTTAAGACCGGAGGCAAGGGTGATGCTGCCTTCTTTTTCCAGTTTGACCTTTTTCTGCTCTTTTGCCGACGGGGTCTCGTCAACCCATATGTTCAGCCAGTCGTGTCCGCTGTCGGAATATTCCATTTCGAGCGAAGTGCCGTTGAAACGTATTCTCAGCGTTACGCCGCTCCAGTCGAAGGATACTTTGCCGTCCGCGGCAAGGGCGCGGCCCTCGATGAAGATGCGGCCATCGTCTCCGGCAGCGGTCTCGCGCGCGGAGCAAATCAATGAGCAGGTCGCCAGAGTGGCGATGATTGTGAGCAGATGTTTCATATCTATCTGAATATTTCAAAAAATTCGGGGAATGATTTGGCGACGCAGGCCTTGTCGTCTATCTCTACAGGGCCGTTTGCGCCGATGGAGGCAATCGCGAGAGCCATTGCCATGCGGTGGTCGTGGAAACTCGAGAACTTGCCTGCGTGCAGCAGGCGTCCGCCGAGCAGGCGCGAAGCATAGCTCTCGCCTTCAATCTGCAGGCTGTCGCCACATATCTGCGCACGCACGCCGAAGGCCGAAAGCATTTCGAGTATGGCGCGGCCGCGGTCGCTCTCTTTGCGCCGGAGACGTCCCACGCCCTTGATGTCGCTCACGCCCGGGCAGAATGCGGCCAGCACGCTGACGGCGGGGAAGAGGTCGGGTGCGTTGTTCAAATCGACGCTGAACGCTTCGAGCGGGGCTTTGCGCACACTTGCCACCGCCTCGTCTTCTTCGAAGCCCACGCAGGCCCCGGCTTCCACCAGCACGTCAAGGATCGAGATGTCCGCCTGGATGGAACTGTGGTCAACGCCCACGACTTCGGCGGCTCCGAACACCGCTCCGGCCACCAGCCAGTCGGCCGCGCTGCTCCAGTCTCCTTCCAGGTCGAAGTCGGCTGCCTTGTAGCGCGAATTGCCTTTTATCGTAAAGTTGATGCCGGTGCAGTACGACCAGTCCTGCTGTTCGAGCATCTCGGCATCTCCTTCCAATTCGGCCTGTACGTTCACGCCGAACTGGTGCATCACGTCCAGGGTGATGAACATATACGGGATGCTTTTCGGCTCGCTGACGAAAAGTTGAGATGGCTTCTTGCAGAGCGGAAGGGTCATCAGCAGGCCGGAGATGAGCTGTGAGCCTCCTCCGCCGGGGATGTCGGCAGTGCCGGGCACGAGGTTTCCGCGCACGCGCAGGGGAACCGTAATCTCACGCTCGCGTCCATCGCGACTCGAAAGCATCACTCCGAACGCGGCCATTATGTCCGACGCACCGCTGAGCGGTCTGCCGGGAAGGGTGCCGCAGCCTTCGATTTCGAAGGGTTTGCCGTTGAGGTGCGAGAGAAGCGGAATGGCGAGCCTTGTCAGAAGGCCGCTTTCGCCCGTATGTATCTTTTCGAGGGCGAGGGGCCCGCTGACCGGGCCGATTCCCGTGATTGTAAGCACGTCGCCACGGCGCGACACTTTCGCTCCCATCTGTCTGGCCAGTTTGACGGCCGCTTCGTTGTCGGAGCAGAGCGTGTATCCGTGCAGATGCGATGTGCCTTCGGCAAGGGCCGCGCACAGAATGGCGCGCTGGGTGAAGCTTTTCGATGCCGGAACCTCAAGCGAGTCGCGGTAGAAGCCGTAATGGTCGCCGTAGATGCGGCGGTGCATCTGTTCTGCGCTCATCTGGCCGGGAGCGGCGGGGTCATCTTCCGAGAGGCAGGCGTAAGAGAACGGGGCTCCGAGCGCAAGGCACTCTATGCGGGAGTCACGGCCCTCCCGGCCCATCGCGAAAGCAACGAGCTTCGAAGCGTCGAGTTTGAAGAATTCGGGCTGCTGCGTGTAAAGGGACAGCACACGGGCGGCGTCCTCTGCCGACCGGGCCGTAGTGACGACCTTCA
>JAZLKT010000028.1:0-2179 GCA_045597785.1 Candidatus Cryptobacteroides sp. | reverse complement strand
CAAACAGCTTTCTGACAAGGAAATAGAGTATTACGTGGACACATACAAGCCTTTTGACAAGGCTGGTGCATACGGCATTCAGGAATGGATCGGCTATATCGGCATCACTGGCATCAAGGGCTCGTATTTCAATGTCATGGGCTTCCCCACCCACCTTGTCTATGAGATGCTGCAGAGTTTCCTATAGAATTTGTCCAAAACCACCCTTCAGCTATGAAAAGATTTATTCCGATACTCATACTGCTCGTTTCCGCAGTCTATCCTTCCGCCGCCCAGCAGGCTGACAGATATCTTGACGACTACAAGTCCTGGATCAGGACCATAGGCTCCGATGACTTCGGCGGCCGCAAGCCCATGACCCCGTTCGAGGACAAGACCGTTGAATACCTTGCCGGCGAATTCGCCAGGCTCGGGCTGCAGCCGGCCTTCAACGGAAGCTGGTTCCAGGATATCGACATGATCTCAGTGACCGTGCACCCGGAGAAGGATGTGATACCCGTAAAGACAACAAAGGGCAGGCTCTCCCTTGTCAATCAGGACGATTTCATCATATGGACCGCACGCGCGACAGATAAAGTTGAGATGAAGGGCGCGGAGTTCGTGTTCTGCGGTTTCGGCATCGACGCGCCCGAGTACGGCTGGAACGATTTCGACGGCATTGATGTCAAAGGCAAGATAGTCATCGCAATGGTCAACGACCCCGGCTTCTACGACGCGACGCTGTTCCGAGGCCGCAACATGACCTATTATGGCAGATGGACGTACAAGTTCGAGGAGGCGCTGAGAAAGGGTGCGGCGGGTTGCCTCGTACTGCATAACGAGGCCGCTGCAAGCTATGGATGGCACGTGTGCGTGAACGGGCACATCGAGAACAATCTCTGGCTCTTTGACAAGGCCTCCGGCAACATGGGCGAACTTGCCGTCAAGGGCTGGTTCAACGAGAACGCTTGCCGCAGGCTGTTCGAAAAATGCGGGCTTGACTTCGACAAAGCCCTTGCAGACGCCAAGCGTCCGGGCTTCAAGCCGTTGATGCTCAATGCAAAAGCCGACATCAAGCTGAATGTGGAATATGAAACAGGAGTCACGAAAAACGTCGCTGCAGTGTTGCCCGGCACCGACAGGAAAGACGAGTGCGTGGTGTTCAGCGCGCATTGGGACCACTTCGGCATCGGAAAGCCAGACGAGACAGGCGACACGATATACAACGGTGCCTCAGACAACGGCTCAGGTCTGGCAGCCATTCTCATGATAGCCGAGAAAATGAAAGAGCTCCCTGCCCCGCGCCGCTCAGTTCTGTTCCTTGCGCCGACAAGCGAGGAAAGCGGACTGTTCGGTTCACAATACTATTGCGAGCATCCGGCTTTCCCAATGGAGAAGACCCCCGCCTGCATCAATTTCGACTGCGTGGCTCCGGCACCGCTGACTAAGGACATCTCCGTGCTCAAGGAGGGCGACACTATCCTCGACCCGCTGCTTCATGCCGCCGCGGCCGCCCAGAACAGGAGAATTGTCTTCGACAATGACAACTCGGACGGCTGGTACTACCGCTCGGACCATTTCAATTTCGTGAAGAAGGGTGTGCCGGCCGTAGTAGTGAAATACGGTGAGGAACTTGTGGATCCCTCAAGACCGAACAAGTATCCTCAAGCTGACTGGTACCATAAGCCGAACGACGAATATTTGGAAGACTGGGATTTCGAGGGTGCCATGGCGAACGTGGATCTGATGTACTCCGTAGGTCTCATCCTCGCAAACGAATGATCCCGCCGAGCATCTTCTTCCCCATGATCATCCATATCACGCGGCTCAACACCCTTTCGTGAAAATCATCGGGAAACGCGCTCCACAACAGACCGCAACCCCGGCTGAGAGCGCCGTCCCGATGGCGGAAAAAGATGCCATCGGGACGGCAATATAGCCAGACATGGCCTCAGGAGACCACTCTCGCTTCCCGATGATTATAATGAAACTTTCATCACAATGCATATTTTGATGAAAGTTTCTATTTTTGTATAATGGAATATTCCTAAAGCCAAGACTCATTTTTTTTGCAGCCGGACAGAAAAGTTCGGAGCCGGAGGCGACAGGGCCCCGCTCCCAAGGAGAGGGGCGGTGGGGAGAGGGTATGGCGGAAGCCATGACTCATTTTTTTTGTAGTCGTTCCGACTACAAAAAAAAT
>JAZLKT010000027.1:0-5568 GCA_045597785.1 Candidatus Cryptobacteroides sp. | reverse complement strand
CCGCGTCGGGGTCGCCTTCGGTTGTGATTACACTCACACCGGCCATCTTGCCGGCGAGAGCCTGGCTTACCGTGGTGACAGGCTGTGCGGTGAGCTTTTCGGCGCCCACCGACGAAACTGAACCAAGGAGGTCGCGTCTCTTGACGACAGCATAACCTACGACAACCACTTCGTCGAGGAAGGTGGTGTCTTCGGTAAGGACTGCGTCAACGATGGCCCTGCCTGCAACGGCTTGCTGCGAGGCGGCCATACCGATCATCGAGAATTCCAGAACGGCCGTGGCGGCATCCGGGACATCGATGGAATAGTTGCCGTCGATGTCGGTGGTCACACCGGTCGTGGTGCCCTGGATCATTACCACGGCACCGAGCAGGGGCTCTCCGTTCCCGTCTTTCACTGTGCCGGTGACAGTCTGGGCTTGAAGCGACAGAGCGCATCCGAGTCCCAGAATGACTGCGGCAACTTTCATTGCGAATCTGATCATAGGAAATCCTGTTTTTGTGGTTATTAGTAATTGGTTAGTATATGATATTGCGTACTATATAGTGCAGGTACAGCTCGAGATTGCTGTATTTCCTGCCTGTGTAGTCTATCGTGTAGGCTGCGGCATCGGTGGCGTTGTCGCGGTCAAGGCCCATGAGGTCTTCGTACAGGTCCGGGATGCCGTCGGAGTCGGAATCGATGGCATTCGCTTTCTGCTCGTCGCTTGCCTTGTAGACGGGCCAGCCTCCGGCATCGTCCTGACTGTCAATCATGCCGTTCGTGCTGCCGTTGCTGCCCTTGCAGGAGGTGGTTCCGTTTCGTGTTTCGTTTACGATGCGGGTATCGATGCGGTCGCGGCTGAGGCTCGCTCCGGCCTTTGTGAGGACGGTTTCGAAGGCGTCTTCGGCGCTCTGCATCGCGGGCCTGGTGCCCTGGTAGGCAGATGCCTTGCACTCGTCGAGGCGCGTTTTGTCGTCGGGATGTACGCCCTGCCAGTTGTCGTTGGTAACATCCGTGGAGCCGTACATATAGTTGCCTTCAACCCAGAACTTGCCGGGAACCACGCTGGTGGGGGAGCCGGATTCGCAATTGCTGCACTTTGTGGTGGGGTTGACTATGCGGCTGCGGTTCGACGAGGCCGGACCGGGCTTGTAGTAGTTGTTCGTGATGTTTATCTTGCGGGGCTCCTGGCCGGCCTTGCTTTCGCCGCCGTAGCCGGAGTTGCTGCGCCAATTGTAGATGACGTTGTTGTAGAAGTGCAGCGGCCCCTTGTTAAGGTTGAGGTAGTCGTGGTCGAATCGGGGGTTGCGGCTGTCGTGGTGGGCGAGCAGATTGTGGTGGTACGATGCGTCGGTTCCGCCCCAGAGGCCGCCGTAGCCGTGTTCGCTCTTGGCGTGGATGGATTTGCGCAGGCTCTCGGATATTATGCAGTACTGGAGGGTGAAGTCTTTCACTCCGTAGAATGAGGCGCATTCGTCGGTGCTCCACGACATCGAGCAGTGGTCGATGATTACGTTGCTGATAGTCCCGCTGCCGCCGGCATAGCCGTTCATGGCATCGTCCTCGTTCTTTGCAAGGTCGCCCATACGGCAGCGTATGAAGCGGATTATCACGTTGTCGGCTGCAATGCGAAGGGTGTAGTTGCGAAGGCAGATTCCATCGCCGGGAGCGCTCTGACCGGCAATTGTCACATCGCCTTTGTTGATTACGAGGTTGCTCTTGAGATCGATTATTCCGGCGACGTCGAATACGATGGTCCTTGCGCCGCTCTGGCCTATGGCCCAGCGCAGCGACCCTTCGCCGCTGTCGTTGAGGTTGGTCACGTGGAGGACACGGCCGCCGCGGCCGCCGGTCGTGAGGCGGCCGCAGCCTTCCGCTCCGGGGAAGGCTCGAGCTGAGCCTTCGGCCAGCTCGGCGGCCGGTATGAGCATCATCGCCATAATCTCGTCGGCATTGCCTATGGGCTCAATCGGGCTTGGAGGTACGATAGGTTCGTTACCGATCGTGGTGCCTTCGACAAAGTCGGTGTAAGGCGACTCTTCACTTCCACGGAACGCGCAAACTGCGAGGCTGTAGGTTACGCCGCTTTCGAGCGAATTCAGAATGACATTGCGCCGGTCGGTGGAGCCGTCGGTGAATTCTGCATTGCCTTTTAGTACCTTGTATCTGTAACCTTCTGCCCCTTCGACGCTCCCCCACTGGAAGGCGAGCGAAGTCTCGGTCGCACTGTGCAGGACGAGGCCCTGAGGCACTCCAAGAGCATCGCCCCCTTGTTGCTGTTCGGGCTCGGGCGTCTTGCAGCCGAGCATCGCGGCCGCACAAAGAATAATTGCAAGTATATTCACTCTATTCATTATCTCCTGTTCATTTCCAGCGAAGCGCGGATAAGGGGGCCTATGCCCTTAGGGTCGTTGCAGACCACCGGCTCGCTAAGATAATAGTCGTAATCGCCTGCGCGCATCTTCGGCCCGCCGAGGCCGGCAACGCTGCAGCAGTTTTCCAGCTGGAGCCTTCCTTCGGAATCCCTGCTCACGAAGGTGCTCAGAAGCTTGTTGTAAAGCTCTTCGGCATAAGTGCCCGTCGAAGCATCCAGAAGCCCGGTTCTCGTACCCTTGAGGCAGGCGTATGTGAACATCGCGCTGCAGGTTGACTCGAGGTAGTTGCCTTTGCGTCCGGGCTGGTCGAGCACCTGATACCACATTCCAGTTTCGGGATCGGCCCACTTGGGCAGTTCTTCGAAAATGCCTCTGAAAATCCTTTCGACCTCGGCACGGCCAGGGGTGTCTTCGGGCAGCCAGTCCATCACATCCACCACGGCCATGCAGTACCATCCGAGGGCTCTGCCCCAGCAATGTGCGCTCTGCCCGGTGGAAGGGTCGGCCCAGAACTGCGAGCCCGACTCGTCCCATGCGTGGCGGTAAAGTCCGGTCGCCGGGTCGAAAGTGTGCTTCGCCGCGATGATGAACTCGTTCGTAACGGCTTCGAAAACGGCTTTCTGTGCGGCTCCGCCAAGGTTCCTGGCTGCATATTCGGTCCAGAACGGGCAGGCCATGAACACTCCGTCCAGCCATATCTGGTCGGGATACGCGAGTTTGTGCCAGAATGCTCCCTCGCTTGTGCGGGGCTGGCCGTCGAGATGTTCTGCCAGACGGTCGGCGGCAAGCAGATACTTGCCTTTCCCGCTCAGCTCGTAAAGGCGGAACAGGGCTTTCCCCGCGCAGATGTGGTCGAGGCTGTAATTTTCCTTTTTGTATTTGTAGATTGCCCCGTCCTGGTCAATCATACGGTCGTACCAGTCCTCGACGAACTTGTAGATGGTACTGTCGCCGCACACGTCGAAGACATCCAGCATCGCACTGAGTTCCAGCCCCGTGGTGTAGTTCCACTTGAGTTTGCCCTGCAGGCCGTCCAGGTATGCGGCATCGCCTCCGGCACGCTCCATTTCGGCCTTGACAACGTTTTGCGAAATCTTCAAGGCGTCCGTGCAGGACAGTGTGGCCAGTGTGGCCAGGGCAAATGCTATCAATCGTTTCATATAGGGCGTCAGTTTTCGGTGCAGTGGATATTCTTGACATAATCCGTCTTGAGGGCATCCCCTTCGGCGGGACGGATGTCGACTCCGCTCAGACGGACATCTTCAGCCCAGTATATCTCCGCGCCCTTGCGTGCGGAAAAGACGCTGTTACGGATGTCTATCCCGCGCACGGGCATCTCCGGCAGGCCGTTGAAATACATCGCGCGGCCTGCGCCTGCGCACGTTACATTGCTTATGTGGATGTCGCGGAACGCCGGGGTGGTCTCATCCGCCACCAGCGTCGCGCCATTGCTCCCGTTTGCGGCGCCGTTGCACTCTTTTGCAATGTCCGCGTTCGCATCGCTCTTGCCGAGGCCCATGCCCTCGCTTGAGGAGTTGCCTGCATCTTTCGCAACAACGCCATCACCGGTCTTTGCTGCAGCTTCGGCCGCCTCCACGGCGCTCTTGCCACCGTAGTGAAGGTCGAAGAGGATGCCGTCGGTAACGATGTCCGTCATTCTGATATCCTCTATCCAGATGCCTTCCACGATGCCTCCGCGGCCTCGTTTACTTTTGAAACGCAAACCCACGTCGGTGCCGAGGAAACGGCAGTCGCGCACCATCATATCGTTCACCCCGCCGGACATCTCGCTGCCCACCACAAATCCGCCGTGCCCGTGGCAGACGGTGCAGTTCTCCACTACAAGCTTGCTGCAGGGTACACCGCGGCGGCGTCCGTCCTCATCCTTGCCGCTCTTGATGCAGATTCCGTCATCGCCGCAGTCGAAGTAACTGTCTTTCAGAAGAGTGCGGGTGCAGGACTCGATGTCTATCCCGTCTCCGTTCTGCGAATATTCGGGGTTGCGCACCGTTATGCCATCGACAACCAGGTCGCGGCAGAGCAGGGGATGGATGCACCACGCCGGGGAATTCTGGAAGAGGCAGTCCTTGACCAGTACCCGCTCGCAATCGCGCAGCGACACCATCACGGGTCTTAGGAAACTCTTTATGAGGCTATCGGGAAGTGCTTCGTCGGGAACGTTCATATCGGCCGTGGCTTCGGCAATCATATACCCTTCGTCGGGATACCAGGTCTTGCCGTCTTCGCTCAGAACACCGCCGGTCTTGAGTTTTGCCTTCCACTGGCTGCTGTTCATCTTCGATTTCTTTACAGCTCGCCAGCTGTCTCCGCTGCCGTCCAGCGCACCGCCTCCGGTGATGGATATGTCGTGCTCGCCTTCGGCCCATAGGGGAGAAGTGCAGCGTCTGGTATCAAGTCCTTCGAACGAGGTGCGGAATACGTCGTAAAGTTCGCGTGAAGGATCAAACACTATGACCGCACCTTCCGTCACGTGCAGGTCGATGCGGCTTTTTATTTCTATTGGCCCTGTGCGCCAGATTCCTTCCGGTACGATAAGATGACCTCCGCCTCTGGCATTCAGATGCTCCATGGCATCTGCAAATGCCTGCGTATTCAGGGTAATTCCGTCCGGCACACCGCCGAAATCGCGGATGTCGGCACTGCGCGACGGAATCCGTGGTGTATGGATTCTGCCGAACTCGAACGGCAGATTGCGCAGCGACCGGCTGTAGCCGGACTTGTGTACGGATATTGCTGCCGCGCCGGCGCCAAAGACGACGACTAACACAGCGATGAATAGTTTCTTCGAAAAAAGGTTCATCGGAGCGGTTATCAGTTTAATGCTCTGCTAATTTAGCAAAAAAAACCGTCCGTTGTATCATCCCGGGAAAATTAGACCCCCGGCCCTTTTCCGTTCCAGACCCATACTCCGGAAAACTCGGGGCCGGACAGCAGGCAGGCGATGCGGAGTTTTCCGACTTTTGACCTCTTTGCCGGAAAACACAAGGTCAGGCGATGCAGAGTTTTCCGACTTTTGGCCACTTTTCCGGAAAACTCGAGGGCGGCAGGGTGGAGTTTTCCGACTTTTGGCCACTTTTCCGGAAAACTCGAGGGCGGCAGGGTGGAGTTTTCCGACTTTTGGCCATTTTTCCGGAAAACTCGAGGGCGGCAGGGTGGAGTTTTCCGACTTTCGGCCTCTTTTTCGGAAAAC
>JAZLKT010000026.1:0-7642 GCA_045597785.1 Candidatus Cryptobacteroides sp. | reverse complement strand
AGTAACAGTTCCCGCCGAGGGTGGTGCTGCTTTCTCTTTCGATGCTCTCGAATTGCCGGAATCGGTCGGTGAACTTGCCGTCCTGGTGCGCTTCACCTCGTCTTCTGTCAGCCAGGCTTCAGACGCTGTCCTGGTCAGGGTGCCTTGCCATCCGGCTGCACAGACCATTACCGAGGCACATTCCGCCCTCCTTCATAATGATGCTGACCGTGATGCTGTCGAAAAGGATCTCCGTTCGCGGTTTGTAAACCTGCCGGGTGGAGATGCTTCTCTGCGCGAGATTTCCATTCTCGATATGCTTGCTGCGGCTCTTCCCGAAGCTGTAATGCCGCGTGGCGATAATGCAATTGCCTTGAGTTCTGCGTTCTACGCCGGAGCACTTTCCGACAGCCTCCGCAGTGCGGGTGCATTCGGTGTTCAGGCAGATGAAAAGTCTGCGGATTCCCTCCGGGATGTGGCTTCGAAGCTCCGTTCGTGCCTGAACAGCGATGGCGGAGTGGCTTGGATGGCGGGAATGTACTCGTCACCTCTTGTGACGGCACTCGTTCTCGAGCGTGCCGCCTCGTGTCCGGCCCTTCGCACAGCACTGGGTGAGAAGGCGTTGCGCGAGGCTGTCATATATCTTGACAAGGCATATTTTGCACCGCGCAAGACCTGGTACGGCGGCCCTGGGATGGAGGCTTATATGCATGTCCGCAGCCGCTGGTCCGGGGTTGAATTTGATGCCCGCACTGCTGACAAAGCCATTTTGAAGTCTTTCCGCAAGGACGCCAAGGCTTATCTGGTGCCTTCGGGAGCGAGGGGGCTCAATGCTCTTATGATATCCAAGGCCCGAAGGGTGGAGATTCTTCGCGGGCTGAATGCCACGGATGACGGCCGTGCCCTTGCCCGCGACTGGGGAATCAGGCTCTGCGCTGCCAGGCGCATGGCAAAATCCGTCGAAGCCGATCTCGCTTCGCTCGCGCAATATGCCGTGCCGCACGACTGCGGCGGATTCTATTTCCCCAATGCAGTCATGCCTTGGCGTGGCCTTCTCGAAGGTGAACTCTACGCCCATACGCTCATATGCGGTGCACTTGAATCGGCCCGCCCCGACATCGCCGAAGGCTTGCGCCTGTGGATGATGATTCAGAAGGAAACCCAGCAGTGGGAGAGCGACCCGGCATTCGTCGAAGCTCTCGGCTGCATCTCCCGAGCTTCGGAGGAAACTCTCGGGACAAAGGTGCTTGTGCTCGAAAATTCGGGCCGGCTGCCGTTCGGGGATATCCGGCCTTCCGGCAACGGAATGAGTATTGCCGCTGAGTTCATTGTCGACGGCAAACCAGTTGCGGATGGCACTGTCCTGCACGTCGGCGACAAGATACGTGCGGAATACCGGCTCCGCAGCGATGAGAACCGCAGTTTCGTGCGGCTCGACGCTCCCCGCCCCGCTTCATTCCGACCGGCCGAGCAGCTGTCGGGTTACTGGAGTATACGGCCCGTGCTTGAAGGAGGCATCCTGCGCGTCAGGCCGCAGATTTACCGTCAGGTCCTCGCAGAGCGGAGCCTGTATTGGATGGATGTCTGTCCCGAAGAAGAAACCGTCATAACCGAGGAATTCCTCGTGAGCCAGGAGGGCGTGTTCCAGAGCCCCGCAGTAGAGGTGGAATCGCTCTATGCGCCCCATTACAGGGCGGTCGACAGTTCTAAAGTTGTTGAATCAGATAGTGGTAGGCGGGAATAGCTCCGCCTGCCCTTTCAATGATGAGAAGTTTGAGCGCTGCGTAGGGCCTGAGTTCCTGTTCCTTCTGCGCAGGGTCGGCATCGGGTCCGAAATACTCTTTGACGAACCAGTACCAGAATTTCTTCGCCGTGTCCTTCTCCATATGGAAGGTCTCGCGGAGGAACTCTTCGTCGTCGTAAATGCAGGTAAACAGTACCATCCCAAGGTCGAAGTACGGGTGCCCGTACGCGAAGTCGCCAAGGTCGATGAAATAGTCTCTGCCGTCAACCATGATGGCATTGCTGAACTGGAGGTCTCCGTGGATGGCCGTCGTGCAGTCGGGAGTGCCGTCGATTATCCCGCGAAGGTAGCGCTGCTCGCTGTCGGTGTAGATAGTGCTTTCGTCAAGAATCGAGCGGTAGAGTTCCTTTACGTCGTGAAAACTGTCGGCGGGCGTAACTGTCGAGTGCAGGATGCGGCAGAGCCTTGCGAAGCGGCGTGCGTACTGCTCGACTTCGGCCGGATTGTCGCCGCAAGCCCTTGAGAAGGACTTCTTCCCGACTATGCGCTCGAACATGATGCCGTAGCGGCCGCGGCCGTCGGTGATGAATTCGCCGGGTTTCGGGGTGGGAATTCCCAGTTCGTAAACCTTGTGCGCGAATTCGACTTCGTTCTCTACCAGGGTGCGGTCGGCTCCGGCATTGTAGAGTTTGATCATAATGCCGGGGTCGGTGCGGTGGTTCAGGCTTTCGCCGTTGAACCCCTCGCCCGAATGGACGAATTCGTCTATGTTGATGAGTCGTGCTTCCATATTACATGAGTCTGCGTTTGCGGAAGAGTATCCATAGTCCTCCGATAATGAAGACCATAACCGAGAGTATCCCTACCCAGGCCAGATCGAACTGAGCAAAAGGCAGTTTGACGTTCATCCCGTAGAAGCTGGCTACCAGGGTGGCAGGCATAAGAAGGAGTGAGATGAAGGTGAATATCTTCATTATGCGGTTCTGGTCGAGGTTGATGATACCGACAACGGTGTCCTGCAGGTATTCGAGCCTCTCGAATGCGAAATTCGTGTGGTTGATGAGCGAAGCGATATCCTGGAGGATAACGGAAAGGTCTTCGCGCACCTCGCCCGATTTCGGGCAGAGCTTGCTCTTGAGAAGGTTCGATATGAGCCTCTGCTTATCCACTATGTTTTCGCGGACAACCATTGCATTTTCCTGCAACTGGTTGATATCCAATAGGAACTCTTCGTTGATGTCTTCCTGCTGGTTGATGCGCTTGCTGAATACGCTTACATCCTTTGCGAGAATCTCGACGATGTCGGCATCGAGGTCGACCCTCTTGTCCATAATCTCGACAAACACTTCAAATCCGCTGGGAAACTCTTCGGGACGGGCCTGTATCTTGGCCTGCAGCACGTCGAACGAGCGCAGTGGAATTTCGCGCAGGGTGGTCAGGATTCCCTTTTTCAGAATGAAGGACACAGGGTCCATAAGCATCTGCTCATCGGCGGGGGAGAGGAAGTTCGTATTGGCGAAAATGGCGCCGTCCTCCTCGCTGAAACGCGACGAACTCTCGATTTCTTCGGCTTCCGCACGACTTTGGATTTCTGTGCCCAGAAAGGCTTCGACCGCTCTCTTTTCATCTCCCTGAGGGTCGAGGAGATCTATCCAGAGAACATTTTCTTTGCCGATAGTGGCAAACTCCGTTTTAGACTGGGTGAGAAACACTTCTTCCCCTTGTCTGTAGAAAATCTTTATCATACCGCTTCCATCGTTGTACCCGGCACTAGTGTCGGAAGGGTTGTTAATATTACGGGGTAGCTTCGCTACACGGAGAAGCAAAGCGGGGCAAATATACGCTTTTTTTGAAAAAATTCAAGCGCGAAAGCCTTGCACAAAATGCGAGTCACTCGCGTATGTGCAACTTTCAACGGCCGGCGTTTATGAAAAACATTATGCCGAGACCTATCAGAACTGCGCCTCCGGCAATTTCGGCGATGCGCCCGGCCCTGCTGCCTATGACCTTGCCTCCAAACATTCCGAGCACTACCGAGAGTGCTGTGAAAAAGGCTACTGATACGCCTTCGGGCCATGTTTCGGACCAAACCTGACCGGAGAGGCTGAGCGACGAGCCGGCGGCGAGAGCGTCGATGCTGGTGGCGATTCCGCCGAGGATTATGTTTCTCAGCGAGCCGAGTTCAAGTGCGGTGCCTCCGTCCCGGGACACGCCCTCGCGCACCATGGAACCACCTATGTAAAGCAGCAGTGCGAGGGAAACGAACCTTCCCGCCTTGGAGATGATTCCTGCGATTACGGCTCCGAGGCCCCATCCGGCAAGAAGGAGGGAGGTCTGGATTACCGAAAAGAGGGCTGCCGTCCAAGCGATCTGCCTGCGGCTTATCCCTCCCGGCGAGAGCGAGGAGCAAAGGCAAACCGCAAAGCAGTCGGCACAGAGTGACACTCCGAAAAGGATGGTGCTGGCTAAGTCCATCCCGCAATCAGGGTTTGAAAGGCTGGCGGGCGGCAATGGACCGGCCGAGGGTGAGCGAGTCGGCGTATTCGAGGTCGTCTCCGAAACCGAGACCGCGGGCCAGGGCAGTTATCTCTGCCCCGAAGCGCTCAAGACGCCTGTAGATATAGAATGCAGTGGTCTCTCCCTCGACATCGCCGCTCAGAGCGAGGATGACTTCGCTCACCCCGCCATTGCCTACCCGTTCGACCAGGTCGTCGATGGTGAGGTCCGACGGGCCTATTCCGTCAACGGGTGAGATTATTCCGCCGAGCACATGGTAGACTCCGCGGTACTGGCCGGTAGCCTCGATGCTCATCACGTCGCGCACGGAGGCGACCACGCAGATGCGGGAGGCGTCGCGCCCCGGGTCGGCGCAGATGTCGCACAGGGGGCCGTCGCATACCATATGGCAGCGGCTGCACCAGTGCACGTCGGTCGCAAGGCGGCCTATGGCCGATGCGAAGGCACCGATGTGCTCGTCCCCCTGCCCCAGAAGGTGCAGTGCGAGACGCAGTGCGCTGCGTTCGCCCACGCCGGGCAAGGTCCTGATGGCCTCTACGGCGTCCTGCAGAGCCTTGCTCGGATAGGAGGATGATGCGGCCACGGCTCTAGAAAAGTTTCAGGAATACTTCCATTGCCTGATACTCGGGCAGACCGAGTTCGTTGTACAGGCGTGCGGTGTTGGATGTGCGGTCTTCGGCTCTCTGCCAGAATTCGCGAGGATCGTCGCCGGGGAACGGAACGATATCCTTCTGCGAGAGGTGATGGTAGATGGCGTAACGCTTCTCGACCACTTCGTCGGGGCCGAGTGGAACTGCCATATCGACGCGGCCGAGCTCCCATTCCATCCAGGCGCCGCGGTACATCCACACATGGCAGCCGAGTGCCCACTGAACACCTTCTTCGCGCAGTTGGGTAAGGGCTTCGAGTGCGGCCTCGGTGCAGACGCGGTGTGTGCCGTGAGGGTCGGCAAGGTCTCCGGCCATATATATCTGGTCGGGTTTGAGGCTCTGCATCAGCGCCTTTATGATGTCAACGTCCTTCTGGCTGCTGGGCAGTTTCTTGATGCCGCCCGACTCATAGAAGGGAAGGTTGAGGAAGTGAACGTTGGTGTCGTCGTTGAGGCCGAAACTGCGGCAGGCTCCGCGGGCCTCGCTGCGCCTGATGGCAGCCTTGATGTCGAGGAGTTTGCGGGGTTCGGGTTCGCCGGGCTTCTTGCTGCGGATTATCTCGAGGACCTCGTCGTAGCGGTCGCCGAAGCCGAGCTGGCGTGCGGCATCCATATGCTGAAGGACAACGTCGTCGTGGACGGCCACGTTGCCTGAAGTCTCGTATGCGACGTGCACGTCGTGGCCCTGGTGCACGAGGCGGATGAACGTACCGCCCATCGAGATGACGTCATCGTCGGGATGCGGCGAGAAGATGAGCACCTTCTTGGGGAAGGGGGTGCTGCTTACCGGACGGGTTGAATCGTCGGCATTGGGCTTTCCGCCGGGCCAGCCGGAGATGGTGTGCTGCAGGTCGTTGAATATGCGTATGTTGATCTGGTCGAACGGGCCCTGAAGTTTGACGAGCTCGCCGAGGTTGTTGTTCAGATAGTCCTCGCTTGTGAGTTTGAGGATGGGTTTATGCACCTTCTGGCAAAGCCATACGACGGCCTTGCGGGTGAATTTAGGCGTCCATTCGCAGGGACCGATGCACCAGGGTGCCTCGATGCGTGTGAGCTTGGCGGCTGCGGTCTCGTCGACATATAGCCTTGCGTGCGGGTGGTCCTGGAAATACGATGCGGGGCAGTCGGGGTCAATGCCGCCTTCCGCGATGCGGAGCACTGCTTCGGCCTTGTCTTCGCCGAAGGCCATCAGAATCACCCTCGTTGCGGAAAGCATCGTGCTGATGCCCATTGTCAGTGCCATGGTGGGGGTGTCTTCGATGTTGCCGTTGAAGTAACGTGCCTGCCTTTTGCGTGACTTGTAGGGCAGAAGCACCATCCTGGTGGTGCTGCGGCGCGCAGTGCCGGCTTCGTTGAAACCTACCTGGCCGCTCTCGCCTATGCCTATCACGAGGAAATCAAGCCCGCGTGCGGCCTGGTCGAATTCGGCGCAGAAGTTGCGCACTTTGTCCTGCGGGACGGTTCCGTCGGGCATATGGACGTTCTCTGCGGGAATGTCGATGTTGTCGAGCAGCTCGGCATGAATCTTCGCGTTGCGGCTCTGCGGTGAATCCGCCGCCTGCGGGTAATATTCGTCAATGGTGAAGATATCGACATTGCGGAACGAAACCAGCCCGTCGGCGTAACGCTTGCTGAGAATCTGGTAGAGGGATATGGGGGTCGAACCGCTGGTCAGACCGAGCTTGAAGTTGCGCCCGTTGGCTGTATGGTCGAATTCGTTTATGGCTTCCACGATTTTGTCGGCCACTTTTTCGCTTGCCGCCATCTGGTGGTCGAAGATGTGCGTGGGAGTGTTTTCGAAGCTGTGGAGAATGTCTCGCGGAACGCTCTTTTCCAGGAGTCCTCCATCAATAGGAAGGGTAAAATGTTTCATAAACGCAAAGATAATCATTTTTTTTGCTATATTTGCGCGCTTTTGAACGTCGGGTGCCGCACAGGCCGGGGGCGTCGGGCAGTACTTTTTGTTTAACTTTTTAATTTTTAATTGTTTTACCAGTTATGGCAGAAACAAAAGAAATGGCTGCTGTTGCAGCCGAAACACAGACCAAGGCTCCGCGCCTCAATGCATCAATTCCTCCCGAGCAGTTCGACTGGGACGCTTTCGAAGGCGGTGACATCTATGAAGGTGCCGACCGTGGCTCAATCGAAGCAGCTTATGCAGAGACCCTCAACAAGGTTGTTGAGAACGAAGTCGTTGAAGGCGAAGTTACCGAAATCGGCAAGCGTGAAGTTATCGTTACCATCGGCGGCAAGAGCGAAGGTGTTATCAACGCAAATGATTTCCGTTACAATCCCGACCTCAAGGTTGGCGACAAGGTGGAGGTATATGTAGAGTCGGCCGAAGACAAGAAGGGCCAGCTCGTCCTCTCTCACCGCAAGGCCCGCGCATTCAAGTCATGGGACCGCGTCAACGAGGCATACGAGAACGACGAGGTTGTCAAAGGTTTCGTCAAGACCCGCACAAAGGGCGGTATGATTGTGGACGTATTCGGCGTCGAGGCTTTCCTGCCCGGCAGCCAGATCGACATCAAGCCTATTCGTGACTATGACCAGTTCGTAGGCCAGACAGTTGATTTCAAGATTGTCAAGATCAACCAGGAGTTCCGCAATGTAGTCGTTTCGCACAAAGCTCTCCTCGAGGCTGAGCAGGAGTCCAGAAGGGCCGAGCTCATCAGCAAACTCGAGAAAGGCCAGGTGCTCGAAGGTGTTGTCAAGAACATCACAAGTCGGAGGCCAAGCGGTCTTAGGAAGAC
>JAZLKT010000025.1:0-30909 GCA_045597785.1 Candidatus Cryptobacteroides sp. | reverse complement strand
AGTAACTAATTGATTATCAGAGCGTATTTTTCATAGGGTTCAGAACCCCTATGCTCCACAAAAAAGCAGGCTGCGGCCTGCTTTTTTCGTGGAGCATGTTAATAATGGAGGGGCGTACCCCTCCAAACCACCCTGCCTTTGTGCTTATGTATTTGCTGGCGCAAATACCGCAGTCGGCCGGCGCGCTGATGCGCGCTTTTCGCGTTGTGGCCCCTGGCTTTCATTGAATGGGGCTCCGCCCCAAACCCCCGGCCGGTCCGGTAGGTCCGGCCGCGCCGCAGAAGCGGCGTTCCGGGCATACGCCGGGCTAATTTTCCTGGTATATTCAATTTTTAGCTCTAACTGACACGAATCGGCCGCAGTTAGAGCAAAAAATCCAATCCTGCACATTTTTGGCATAGACGCCAATCGCGTCTGTCTGAACGTAACGCGAGACATTCCATTTTGTGCAAAAAAGTGTATTTTCGCATTATGAAAATCAAGGCAATGACTATTCTGGCGCTGCTCTCCGCCGTTTTCTTTTCTTGCTCGTCTCCGTCCACAGCCGGGCTCAGAACAGATGCTCTCGATTCTTCCTTGTGGGAGAAATCGGTTTGGATATCGGCAAAGGATGCCCCTGTGGTTGAAGGCAAAATCGAGGATGGCGCCCGGGCCGCCGATGGCGCCAGCTGGTTTTTAGCGGAACCTGTAAATTCGGCAAAGCTGGTCTCGGCAAAATGGATGACCTCGGGACTTGGGGTGTATGACCTTTATGTCAACGGGAAACTTGTCGGAAAAGAGATTCTCAAGCCCGGCTTTACCCATTACGAAAAGACAAAGAGGTCTTTTACTTACGACGTAACTGACGCTTTCCGTAAATCTGCCGGGGCGTCAAATGCCATCGCGGCTCAACTTACCCCGGGCTGGTGGGGAGATAAGATAATCACGCCTGTAGGCCATACAGGAATGATAGGCCGGAAGTGCGCTTTCCGCAGCGTTCTGGAACTCAGGTATGAAGATGGCTCCGTCGATTATTTCGGGACGGACACACACAACTGGCTGGCCGGAATCGCCGGTCCGGTAAAGCACGCCGCAATATTTGACGGCGAGGCTTTCGATGCGCGCGAAAAGCCCGGCTTCCAAACGCCCGAAAAACTGGGCGAGCCCGAAATCAACGGGGAATTCGAAGGAGAGATACTTCCATCCTGTGGAGCAGAGGTCTACCTTCGTGAAGACCTGGCCTTGTCTCCCGTCTCGGCGTATGTCTGGACGGATATAGAGAATGCCGGCGATTCCTGCTACGGGAAGGTGGTCGTACGCCGTCATTACAAAGCCCCGCGCCGCATTGTCCTCAAACCGGGAGAGACTCTTGTCGTGGATTTCGGCCAGAACTGTGCCGCCGTCCCCGGATTTGTTTTCTCGGCACGGAGGGGCACGGAACTCAAATGCGAGATGGCCGAAATACTCAATGACGGTTGCGGATCTTTTGCGCGAGGAATGGACGGCCCCGAAGGCAGTGTTCATCGCAGGAATCTCCGCGCCCCGGAGGCGGGGATGAAACTCGACTATGTATTCTCCGGTGCGGGAAAGGAGGCCTTTCTGCCGCGCTGTACCTTCTTCGGCTACCGCTACATTTCTGTAACTGCCAGTGCCAGAGTTGTCATCAGCAAAGTGCGCTCAGTGCCGGTAAGTTCAATTACCGGGCAGATGGAAATAGGAAGGATAAGTACCGGCAACGCTTCAGTCAATCGGCTTATTTCCAATACATTGTGGGGCGAGAGGTCCAATTATCTGTCCATCCCCTCAGACTGTCCTCAGCGTAATGAGCGGATGGGGTGGACCGCTGATACGCAGGTATTTGCCGAAACCGGCTCGTTTTTCGCCAGGACGGACGACTTCCTTCGTAAATGGATGCGTGATATGAGGGATACGCAGAGCCCGTTGGGTGGGTTCCCGAGCGTCGCTCCACGGGCGCAATATGGTTCCGAACCTACCAATATGATGCGTGTCGGGTGGGCGGATGCCGGAGTGATAGTCCCCTGGACCATATGGAAACAATATGCCGACACCGCTATCGTCAACGAGAACTGGGCGTCTATGGAGAAATTTATCTCGCTCGTTGACAGGACCCGTTACGACCATACCCTTTTAAAGGGAGAGAATGGAGATTTCCAGTGGGCGGACTGGCTAAGTTATGAGCCGCTTGAGAGCAGGGGCGGGCACGACAGAAACGCCATAAAAGGCCCCGACGGAGCCCGGCCGGAATATGTGGAATACTGGAACTATCTCAGTGCCAACTATTGGATAATGGACGCCGGAATGATGCGAGATATGGCCGAAGCCACAGGCCGCGACACTTCAACTTATGCCGATATGGTCCGTCGCGCCAGGGAATACACCAGGAAGGAATTCATCAACGCTGACGGAAGTTTCAAAAACGCGCTCTTCAACACCATGCAGACCCCGGCGCTATTTGCGATAAAGAACTCTCTCGTCGAAGGAGATGCTCTCGAGGCGATGAAGGCCCGGCTCCGCGAGAATTTTGCGGCACATGGAGACTGCCTTCAAACAGGATTTCTGGGCACATCCATTCTTGTGGAAGTCCTAACAGAAAACGGGATGGCGGATGTCGCATATACGCTTCTCTTCCAGCGAAAGAACCCAAGCTGGCTTTATTCCGTAGATAACGGCGCCACCACGATATGGGAAAGATGGAACAGTTATACTCTCGAAAACGGAATGGGCCCTTCAGGTATGAACAGCTTCAACCACTATGCCTATGGCGTTGTCTGCGGCTGGCTGTGGAAACATGCTGCGGGTATTGCTGCTGACAGGAATTGTCCCGGTTTCAAGCACATCATTATGAAACCCGTTCCGGACAGGAGGCTGGGCCATCTTGATGCCTCATATGAATCAGCCGCCGGCCTTATTACCAGCAGCTGGAAATATGAGGGTGACACCTGGGTCTGGACATTCTCCATCCCCGAAGGCGCCAGCGCGTCCGTCACCATTCCCGGCGAGACCTCGTCCAAGGAATATGGCGCCGGAACATATACTGTCCTTTGTACAAACCGCGAGTGACTCGTTCGCGTCCCCCGGACTTTCATTTCCGAGGGGCTCTGCCCCAAAGCCCCGGCCGGTCCGGTAGGTCCGGCTGCGCCGCAGAAGCGACGTTCCGCCCTGCCCTTTGAACAGGAAAGCGTTGGTTATTCCAACGCTTTCTTTGCCTGGTAGACTGAGGGCTCGGCGCCGTTGGTCGGGATTTCCGTTGTGGTGAAGCGGTCGAGAGCAGCGTTGAGTTCGTTCAGCTTGGCGGTGTTGCCGGAGGCGGTCCATTCCGCTTTCAATATCCTGGCCTTTTCGACGTCCTGAATTCCCTCTATCGTCTTTTCAAAGCGCACGCTGCTGCGGCAGTCGGGATATACTATGAAACGGTCTCCGGCGGGAGCGGCAATGGCCCTTGTGTCATAAACAGGGTTCTCTCCCCACTTGTTGTATCCCCACTGAAGGTATCCGTCCAGGTTCATGGCCATAGCCGCCCAGCACTTCCAGACGTTCTCTGCCACGGGGTTGAAGAGGAACTGGTTGGGATATGCCTGGCCGCAGGCTGTGTAGTAAAGGCTCTTCTTGCCTTCGGCGCGGCGCTTTTCTGCCACACCGTCGGGATATTGGTCAGCCAGATAGACAACGACAATGTCATCTGCCAGTAAGTCCACCGTTTCGTAATAGAAGCCGGTGTGCTTGATCTTGAATTCGGGAACAGCCGCTTTCACTACGGGAATGACGGCAAGAAGCGCGTCTTCCGGGCGTTCGTCGAATGCGATGTATGTCTTGTCGAACCAGCCTTTGTCGCGCAGGTGCCGGGCGAAATCCTTGAGGAACGGCGTCCAGTAGTCTTCATACTCTTTTGTCCCGGGCTCGAAGTAGCCGTAGTATTTGTTGCCACGCTTGTCCTGCCACTCGAACTTGTATACCCAGGGAACCATCCCGTAGCAATCTATCTGACCGGTGATACCCACTTCCATCATCAGCTCCACCCATTTGTCGAAGACGTCGTAATTGTACGTCCAGCTGTTGTCGCTGAGGTCTTTGATTTTGGACACCATAGTCATAGAGGGAGCGCCGCTGAGGTTTGTATAGATGCACTTCTGCCCACCATCGGCAAGCATTTTCATAAGAGGGCGCATATATGTGAAATAGTCATCGCTCCACTGTGTGATGCCGGTGTAGGTTGACACTTCTTCGAAATGCTGCCAGAAATCCAACTGGAAGGCCCAGTCTGCCGGATCGGGAAGAGTGTGGCGGCCAACCTTCAGCATAATGGGGAGTTCAAGAGCATCCATTCCGTCCGCGGTGATTGCGGCCTTGCCTTTATACACTCCGGTAGGCGTGTTTTTCGGAACCTTGACCGATACCCATACGGGCTGGTTGTTCTTTTTTGCTATGTTGAACGGGGCGTTGCTGTCAAGGCGGTCCGCCACTTCAATCGTGGGCCACTGGCCCTTTTCCCTTAAGGCACAATCCCCTCCGCTGCGATCATATGTGTCAGTGATGACGTAAGAGGCCAGGTTGACGGTAATTGCGGACGAAGGAATCGCATCTCCTTTGTCGGTCTTAAGGTCCGAAACGCTGAACTGCACGCCGGTCAGGTCTTCGAATGCCCAGAGCACCGCTTCTGCGGCCACCTTTTCGTTTTTCCAGGCGATGTAATCAAAGGCGTTGCAATATTTGGTGCTGCGCACGGTCTTGTCGTAACGGTCGTTTGTGTTACCCCAGCTTGCCCTCATCTTTCCGTTGTCGGCATAAACGGGTTCGGGATATGCTTCAGCAAGAAGCTTGGCCTCATTCTCATCTTCTGCCGACCTGGGGTTTTCTTTTCCTGTGCAGGTGGCTACTACAGCAATGACCGATGCCGCAACTGCGGCAAAAACAAACAGATTCTTTATTTTCATTTGCAATATTGTAATATGGATTCAGTTTTAACTTTGAAGAAATTGTCCGGGCAGTCTTCCGTCAGCCGGTATTCCTGATGGGTGCTCCATCCCGCCGGCATGTCACGGATTTCCATGTCTTCGCCGGTGTCGTTGGCGACATATTCGCGTATCTTGTCCTGCCAGTCGAGAATACGCTGTACAGATGCGGCTTCGCACATCTGTCCGCCCTCTTCCACAAGTTCAAGCAGAGTGTCGGTATATATCTTCCTGAAATCGTCGAATTTCAGAATCCTGCGGATAAGGGGATTTGTGTCGTCTCCCCAATGGAGAGGATCCTGACGAACAGCATCGGTCTGGAACGCTCCGTCCGCGGTCGACCCCATAGAGATGTCATAGTCGTATGGGATGAAGTAGAATTTGAACTTGTTCTGGTCTTTTGAATCAAAATACAGATAATAGTTGTTGGCGTTGTTCCAATAGTCATCCCACATCGCAACGGCCACATTGACGGCATAAGTCTTCATCAGGAGCTCCACGTCACAGGATTCGAGAATCCAGTCGTGGAAGGCCTGGTCTCCTTTCTGGAGATTGAGCATGAACTGGCGCAACTGGAGCTTCGCTGCGGCGAAGTCCACAGAGTCCATCTTGTATTCATAGGTGTATTCCTCGTCGCCGCCTACGTCCACGCCGTATGTTGCATTGCTGAGGTTCAGTTTGGAATAGTAACGGCACTTCCACAGGTTGCCGCTGGTCTTGCCGCCGAACTGGGAGGAGCGTTCCTTGAGGTATCTCTTGTTTATGGATTCTTCAAGGTCGTAGATTCCCATATATGTCTCTTCGGCGTCGCCTTCAATCTTGATCCACAGCCGGCAATAGGTGGCGTTTATGGCAGTCCATACGCCCATACGATGGAAGAGGTCGTAGCTGAAAAGCTCGCGGACGTAGGACGGGTCGGCCCCGCAGGCCTTGAGCCTTACGCTCTTGCACCCGTGCACGCTGTGTTTGTCGTTGTCTATGTATTTCTGGAAGTGCAGGGCGAAATGAATCCTGCGCAGAGTGCTCTGGTGGTGCTCTCCGGCAGAGCCCTCAGGCCGGCGGCGCGAACTCTGCCCTTTCAGACGCAATCCGCAATTGTCCAATTCTGTCAGTTCGCCGCCTTTAAGGTATTTGACGTTGCAGTGGATGTACTGTTTGGTCTTGCTGTTCGCATCGTACATATCAAGCAGCCGGTTCCACTCGTCAAGAGGCACGGTAACGTGAATCTCCGGAATCACGGAAGAATCGAACACATACTGAACGCCGTATTTGTCCGCTTTCGGCGCCGGGGGCACTGGCGTAACGGTGGTGTCTTTCTTCTCGCCGGGTTCTTCCTGTGCCGGATTGTCCGGAGTGCAGGAGAACAGTGCGTACACCGCAAACAGGGCAAGGGCAATTTTTTTCATTTTGCCGAGAGCAAAGTTAGTTCTGCATCTCCGATATCGGAGCGGACTTTCAGGCAAATGTCGCCGCTACAATCGTGCAGCGTGCGCACGACGGCCAGGGCTTTGCCGGCGAACAGGGGCATCCTGTCACCCTTGAGGGACAGCCCGCCTGCCGCATTGCCGTTGTCAACGCCAACCAGTTCTCCGGCACCTTCCACGCTGAAGCGGAGCATCAGAGATGCGTCGGGCACAGCCCTGCCTTCGGCGTCCACGGCCTCAACGGTAATGTACGAGAGGTCGTAGCCATCTGCCTTGAGAACGCAGCGGTCGGCTGTCAGCTTGAGGCCCACAGGGCTTCCGGTTGACTCGAGTTGTGTTCTTGCCACCTCAATCCCGTCCCTGTAGGATACGGCCTCGATGCGGCCCGGCTCCCAGGGCACGGAAAGCCACTGGGCGCGCAGTTGTTCGCCTTCCTTGTGCGAGCGTCCGAGCGAGCGCCCGTTGACAAAGAGCTCGACTTCGTCGGCATTGTTGTAGAAGCACCAGAGGTCAACGCTGTCTGCTTCGTGCCAGTTCCAGTGCGGGAACAGGTGAAGCACATCCACATCCTGGCGCCATTCGCTCTGATAGAGGTAATATACGTCCTTCGGGAAGCCCGCAAGGTCCACGAGACCGAAGTAGCTCGACCGCGAAGGCCAGCTGTACGGAGTGGGTTCCCCGAGATAGTCGAATCCTGTCCAAACGAAGGTGGCCGCCATATGCGGGCGCGTCTTGATGCCCATCCACGCGTGTTCGTGAAGTTCGGCCCAAGGCGCGTAGGTGTTGTCGTATGACGAGCACTGATGATGTTCGGTTTCGTATGTCATCCACCACTGCTGAGGCTGAATCTGCACCAAGGTGGATGGCTGCGGATAGAAACCCCGCGAGCAGAAGGTCGAGGCGGTTTCGGAACCGAATACAGGCTTGTCCGGATACCATTCCTTCAGACGGTCATAATCGTGTACGTGGTAGTTGAAGCCAAGAACATCGAGCGCGCCGCTCTTTATAAGATTGTTGGAAGGATAGGTTTCGCTCAGGCCGGCCGTCACGAAACGGGTTGTGTCCATTTCCTTTGCTAGGGCGACCATGTGTTTGGCCAGTACCACGTTCGGATTGTCGTCGCCCGGCTCATATTGGGGGAGCGAACGCATGAAATTGACCAGCAGGTTAGCCTTTTCGGCCGGAAGTTTCTCTATGAGGTCATCGTCCGAATTCCACTGTTCCAGAATCTCGTTCCCTACGCTCCACATCACTACGCTGGGGTGGTTGCGGTCGCGCTTCATAAAGTCTCGCACATCGCGCTCGTGCCACTCGTCAAAGAAACGCGCATAGTCGAAGGCCGTCTTTTTCTTCCTCCACATATCCATCGCCTCGTCCATTACGAGGAAGCCCATTTCGTCGCAGAGGTCCAGAAGTTCCGGTGCGGGAGGATTGTGGCTGGTGCGGATGGCGTTGCAGCCCATCTCCTTCAATATGCCGAGTTCCCTTTCGAGCGCGCGACGGTGTACCGCGGTGCCGAGGCATCCCATATCGTGGTGCAGGCAGACTCCGTACATAAAGGTCTTTTCCCCGTTCAGGAAGAAGCCGTTGTCCTTGTCCCACGCTATTGTGCGGATGCCGAAGCGCTGGACCCGCGCCGGGGCCCCGTCCACGCAAACGTTCAGGCTGTAGAGATTTCGCTTTTCAAGACTCCAGAGCCGGGGGCGTCGGACGGTGAGATCCGCCACCCATTTTTCGCCGACCTTCCCGGCCTTTGCTCCAGCTGTACGGACTCCTTTCGGACCGAAGACAGTGCAGCGCACGCTTTGAGCCGGTTTTCCGTCCACTTCTATCTCAACGTGCACGCTCGCCCGGCGCCTGTCAACAGACGGTGTAGTGACATAGATTCCGTTGTATGCCACGTGCGTGGCTTCGGTTACCAGAAGACGGACATTGCGGTAGATTCCGCAGCCGGCATACCAGCGCGAATTGGGCTGGTCGGCATTGTCACAACGTACGGCAACAGTGTTCTCTCCGCTATGCAGAGCATCGGTTATGTCGTACGAGAAAGAACTGTATCCGTATGGGCGTGTGCCCACTTCGATTCCGTTCACATAAACGCTGCTGTTCATGAACACTCCGTCGAATTCGAGATGGACTCTCTGCGCGTCGGAATGATTGACAGTGAAACTCTTTCTGTACCATCCGATACCGCCTGGCAGCGCACCGCCGCTCGGCGTGGAGGGATTGTCTTTGCTGAAGTCGCCTTCGATGCTCCAGTCGTGCGGCAGGTGAAGCGGGCGCCAGGCCGAGTCGTCATAGTCGGGCGAAGCATATTCCGGGGAATCCCCAAGAGCGAATTTCCAGTCGAAATTGAAATCTTCCGGGGTTTCCACCTGGCAGCATGCACCGGCAATGACGATTAGAAGCGCCGTTAGAGTATGTCGGGCAGAAAAGTTCATTTACGTGTGATAATGACTGTGCTGGGACTCTCGGGCAGTATGACCGCTTCCTCCGGGTTGGCTGTAAGGCTCCAGGAGAATTTCTTTTTCTGGCCGGGGACCATTCCGAAATTGGCCTCAAGGGTGGAATCAAGTTCATCCGCCGTTATTGAGAATGAGTCGTTCTTGCCGCAGATGAACGAGTATGATTTGTTGAATTCGGCGTCGTAGAGTTTGAGCGTATAGCTGACATTCGTGGTGTCGGCGCTCCAGCTGAATTCTACAGGCTCGGTAATCGAGGCAAGGTCGATTTCTGCGTTGTCGGCGGGGAACGTGTACGTCAGGCTCACGGCCGGAGGTGCGACCCTGCGGGCCTTGACGGTCCTGCGGGGGCTTTCTTCGACAGGAATCCACACATCTCCGCTACCGGTAACTTTCCAGTAGAGATCTACTTTCTCGGCAATATCATAGCCCCATTCTTCAAGCATCGTGTCAAGCTTCTTTTCCGAAATGGAGTAGGATGTGCCTTCGCCCATCTCAATTCTGCGTGTATTCTCTCCCTCAAAATCCTTGTCATCGCTAAGCCAGAGGATATAGTCATAAATCTTCTTTTCGCAGCTCCACGAGAAATCCAGTGAGTTACTGCCTCCAGCCACACAGTAGAATTTCAGGCTTGGCGCAGGCGATATCCCGAGAATCTGTTTGGATGTGCCCGCAAGACGCGTGAAATAGAGCTTGCGGATATCTTCGCACCAACCTTGCTCCGGGTCGACGGTGCGTATCTGCCAGAACAGAACGCACGATTCGGTGGGGGCGAATCCGAGCACGGCCGCTACCGAGTCAATCTGATTGCCGGTCAGGAAGGTCTGCTGGTAAGTGCTTCCGCAGACAATGGTCACCGGATTGATAAGTTCGGGGTCGTCGGAGAACACATACTCGTTGTCCGCGAAGTGCCTTTTGCTATGCCATCTGAAAGAGAGTTTGTCTCCTCCGAACGAGGGGGCGAAGGCGTCTCCGTCCAAGGGGTAATCCAGGAAAATCTGCTGCTTGCCCATTATGAGAAGGTCGTTGTCCCTCGAACAGGAGGAAAGGGCCAATACTGTGGTGGCCAATATTATCAGAAACCTTTTCATATCACTCCTCATTTTTTTCGTAGTTCTTTATACATCTTACGGGGAACATCTTGTCCGCTTCCGACGGCTCTCCGCACTCTGCGTAATAGTTGCGTACGCCGCTGTCGGTCTCGGCCCAGATGCACATCGCACCGGCCCAGCCGCGTTTGTCGTTCTCTTCCCAGGTGCCCCAGGCATAAGTTGTCTGGCCGACAACGGGCGTGGAGCTCCAGAAGAAAGCGGATATTCCCACTCCGCCGCAGACTTCCTCCTCTCCGGTTCCCCAGAACTGGCCTGTGGGAAGGACGTTGAGCCTTAGGGCATTTGTGATGCCGGGCATCTTGCTCCAGTAATTCAACGTGCAGATCTTCAGGGCTCCGCCATCCGCACCGCCGAAATAGGAAACCAGATTCTGCCATTCCTCATAGCAGGGCAGATGCCATCCGGTAGGGCAGATGCCCTGAACCTGCTCTCCCTTGGCATATGCCTTCTTGGCGTCGTCCCAGCTCATACGGACTGCGCCGTTCCAGGAATAATAACATCCGGCCGCAGCAACGAACATGGCATCGTCAACCCATCCGGGAGCGTTGCAGGTCTTGTATCCGTTTGCAATGGCGGTTCCGTCCGAATACTTTGTCGCCCGGAGGTTGTCGGTTGTGATTTCGTATGTGGTGAAGGCGTCTATTTCGTATGTAATCGTGTTGTATGTCACACCGTCACGGTCATCTACGAACGAGCCTGCCGCATAAACGGCATTGAAGTAGCGCCAGCAGCTTTTGGTGCTGCCGCCAATCGTCTGCTCCACCCGCCAGAAGAAACGCTTTGTGCCCTTGAATTCCGGGTCGATTTTCAAAAGGGTCTTGTGCAGTTCCCCAGCTTTGATGGTAAAGGCAGTGTCGGCCTTGCAGTCAAAGGTCTGGGGGGCATCGAAATCCTGGCTGTCGTCGAAGGAAATCCTGTACGAAGCGCCATCACGCTTTGCCCATTTGAAGAGAATCTCATCCTGTTCGGCGGAGATAAGCATAGTCTCGCCGTCAGAGGGCGAAATTATCTGTACCCAGTCGGCCTTGACATATTCCACTTTCTGCTGGCAGGCAGAAAGCGTCAGAACCGAAAGGGCAATTATAGCAAGATACTTTTTCATCGTTCGTCAATGTTAATAGCCGGGGTTCTGGTCATGGGTCATACAGGAGTTGGCGTTGATTTCCGTCTGAGGGATAGGCCACAGATAGTCCCTTGCCGGGTTGAACGACCTCTTGTTGGCAACATAAACCTTGAATGTCCACCATTCGGTTTCGTTTGCCTCCTTCCACTGAAGAAGGGTGTAATCGTAGCCGTGAGCGTCCTTCATCACGTCTTCGGCAATATGCCAGCGGCGGATGTCAGACCAGCGCTGTCCTTCCAGGAAAAGTTCTACGCGGCGCTCGTTGCGGATGAGTTCGCGCATTGCGGCCTGCGAGAGGCCGGGAAGCGATTCGCTTACACTTATCATACCGACTCTTGCGCGCAGTTCGTCAAGAGGAGCGTAGGCCCCGGCAGGCCCGTTAAGTTCGTTCTCGGCTTCGGCACGGGCAAGAAGCACTTCGCCATAGCGGAGAAGAATACGGTCGGACCCGTCCTGGGTGCTTGACTTGAGCTCTTCGTTGCAATGTTTCTTCACGAGGAAACTGGTATATGCCCTCCATCCGAGCGGGTTGAAATCACCATTGGTGCCGTACTCGTCAAAACGGTAATGCTGCCCGGGGGCAAGGACGGAATCGTAGAAGCGGGGATCTCTGTTGTCGAACGAACGTGCACGGGGCTTGTAGGTCGGGTCGGCCGGAATCTCGGTGCCGTCGGATGCCACTATCTTTTTGATAGGCAGTCCATTGCCGGTGAAATAGCAGTCAACCATCTCGAGGGTTACATGGAATACGCGCCATCCGTAGAGGAGGTCTGAAACGCAGTTGGGATTGAGGTCCGGCTCGTACACAACCTTGAAAATAATTTCATTGTTCGCCGGGTCGTCGTGACCGGTTTCAAGGAAAAGATTCTTGTAGCTTGAGTACAGGCTGTATCCCATCTTCTCAATGCGGTCGGCACAGTCGATAACCGTCTTATGGTCGTTCTCATACTGCGCAACTCTCAGTTTGAGCCCGTAGGCGGCGCCAATATTGGCTCTTTCCGGGTCGTCCTGGTTTGTCAGATTGTCTATGGCAAAGTCTATGTCGTCCTTGACCAGGGCGAGTACCTTGTCTATGTCCTCACGGGGCATGTCCTGAGTCGGAGTGTTCTCGTCCAGAAGGGGGACTCTGCCGTAGAAGACCACAAGGTCGTAGTAGAACCAGGCCCTGAGGAATCTGGCTTCCGCGGCTATCGCGGCCTTGGTCTTGTCGTCGATAGAGGTGTTGGCGGAAAGTTTGCGCAGCAGATAGTTAGCCCTGGATATGGCGCGCCAGTCCGTGCTCCATTTGTGCTCGGTCCAGTCGCTGAGCGCATTCTGTGTACCGGCAGCGAACTCGTTGACACCCATTTCCGGGCTTGAAGTATAGACGTTGTCCGTCATCATATCGATCATATACGGACTCATCTTGTTGTAGTCGTAGAAGCAGTTGTAGATACCCCAGACCAGGCTGTAGGCCTCATCTTCATTCTGGACATAAGTGTCGGGATTCACGCTGGTCTTAGGCAGCTTGTCAAGGAATCCGGAGCAGGAGCAGAGCCCTGCGATCATTGCAAAGAATACAATAGCCTTTTTCATATTCCTAGAAGTTGAGGCTTACGCCGATTGTCCACGTTTTTGTAAGCGGGTAATCGTAAATGTTCGAAGATGACACTCCGGAACGCTCGGGGTCAAACCCTTTGAATCTCGTGAGTGTGAAGGCATTCTGGCCGCTGATATAGAACCTGGCACGGTGGAGCGAATATCCCAGTTCTATGTTCTTCAGCCTGAGGAAGGAGAGGTCTTCGGTATAGTACCTGGACTTTATGGAAGCCCTCTGGTCGTCAAGGAAGACTTTCTGATAGGTGTTATTGGGATTCTCGGGTGTCCAGCGGTTCAGCATCCACTTCGCGCAGTTGGCCTGGTTATAGAAAGGCGCCACGCAGTATTCGCAGCTCCAGCCTATTCCGCCCTGTACGCCCTGGAAGAAGGCCGTGAAGTCCCACTTTCCATATGTGAGGTTCACGTTGAGGGAATAGAGGAAATCGGGGTTGGGGCTACCGAGTATGACACGGTCATCATCAAGGCTGATGACTCCGTCCTTATTCTGGTCAACGAATTTTATGTCTCCCGGAGTGGCTATGAGCCCGCAGTACGAGCCGTACACGTTCCCGTCCTTGTCGAAGGTGGCAAGGTGGTCCTTGATTTCGCCCTCGCTCTGATAGATGCCATCGGTGTCGAATCCGTAGAGGGAATTGACAGGATAACCTTCCTTGAGGACAATTCCGGCACCGGAATCGATGATGGGGCTCTGCCCGTGCAGGTCAAGAATCTTGTTCCTGTTCACGGAAAGGGTTCCGTTTACTTTTACCTTCAATTTACCGAAGGTGTCGAAATACTGCAGGTCGAAGTCAACTCCGCGGTTCTGCAGTGAGCCGGCATTCTTGTAAGGGTATTCCGTAAATCCGAAAGTCTGCGATACGGGAAGCCTCATCAGGATGTTGTCCGTTCTCTTGTTGTATACATCAAGAGTAAGTGAAAAGACGTGGAGGAAGTAGAAATCCACGCCGAAGTTGGCCTGGGTGGTTGTTTCCCAGGTAAGGTCTTTCGCGGCCAGATAGTTTATGTACGCCCCGGTGTTGAGTTTTCCGCCCGAACAGTAGTTGGGGCCGCCGATCGTCAGCACGTCCATTCCGGCGTAGTTGCTCCAGATGTTCTGGTTTCCGAGCATTCCGTATGAGCCTCTTATCTTGAGTTCGTCCACCCAACGGAACTGTTTCATCCACCATTCCTGAGAAAGACGCCAGCCGGCCGATACCGAAGGGAAGAATCCCCACTTGTGCCCGGTGGCGAATTTCGATGAACCGTCGGCTCGGAAATTACATTCGAGCAGGTATTTCTCCTTATAGTCGTACTGCACTCTCGAGAACCAGGAGAGGGAAGACGACTCAGACGCGTCGTTGTAGGTCTTCACCGTCTCGGGATCCGCGGCGCTGAGCGAAGGCAGGTTGGTGGCCAGGCGGCTGGCCGTTGTCCTGTACCAGATGTAATCGTAGTCATAGGTCTGAAGACCGGTCATTGCACTGACCGTATGGTTCAGTTTGAACCGGTTCCAGTAAGAGAGCTGTACGTAAGCCGAGAAGGATTCGCTGTTGCTGGTGTCCTCCGATATGCTGGATTCGTGATTGTTGTACTTCTGGACACCTGTCGTCGTACCGTCCGAGGCGGTGTACATAATGAACAGGTCGGTCAGAGGAAGGTAGTTCTCGGTCAGGTTCGTGTATTTGTCATAATAAGCGGAGGCCGAGAGAGAGAAGCCTTTCCCGATGTTCCAGTATGCATTGATGGAGCCGGAGAGGCTGGACTGATTGGCTTTCTGGTAGCCGCCTTCGGCGAATGCGGCGTCGGAGGTGAACCAACTTCCGTATCCGTACCCTTCATAGTAGGGGATGACCGTGGGCTGCATCTCGATCACCCTGCTCAGCACACCGTAGGTTCCGTTCGGGAGATCTGTCTGGATGCCTCTGTATCCGGATATCTTTGTGTTGAGGGTGAGCTTGTCGTTCAGCATCTTGCTGGACGTCTTGACCTGGAAGTTTATCTTCTGGTAATCCGTGCCCACGATGATACCGTCCTGCCCGAGATAGCCGATTGAGGCATTGTAGGATGCATCGTCGGTACCGCCGTTCGCGCTGACATAATGGTTATGCATCAGCGCGGGCTTGAAATACCAGTCGGCCCAGTCGTGGTCGGGATAGAATGCGGGGTCCGAGCCGTCGAAATAGTTTATGTAGGTTTCGTTATATGAGGGATTTTTCCCTGAATTGACGCAAGCTTCGTTGTACAGGGTGATGTATTCGCGGCTGTTGAGCAGGTCGGGATAGTTCGCCACGGTCTGCACGGCACCGTAACCGCTGTATGTAACCTTCATCTTCTGAGCTTTGGCGGCTTTGGTTGTGATGAGGATTACGCCGTTTGCGGCCTTATTGCCGTAAATGGCGGCCGATGCGGCATCTTTCAGCACGGTGATGGATTCGATATCCTTGGGGTCGACCATGTCGAATCCGGACTCGAAACCGTCCACGATGACAAGAGGTGACGAATTGTTCAGGGTGCCCAATCCTCTGATTGTGACGGTTCCCGCGTCGGCACCGGGCATTCCCGAATTCTGGGTAACCTGCACGCCGGACACTTTTCCCTGCAGGGCGAGAGAGACATTTGTTATGGGTCTGTCGCCAAGATCGCTTGTCGAAACGGTGCTGACCGAACCTGTGAGTTTGGTCTTGTTCTGGGTTCCATATCCCACGACCACCACTTCGTCAAGTTTGAGGGCGTCTTCCTTCAATACGATGTTTATGGCTTTTCCGCCTTCGGCCTTGAATGTCTGGGTGGAAAAACTCAAGGCGGAAACTTCCAGGTCGCAACCGTTCGGAGCGGAGAGTACGAACGCTCCGTCCAGATCGGTTACGGCTCCGACGTCCTGGCCGACTATTCTGACGACAGCTCCGGGAACGCTCTGGCCGGTTTCGTCAACGACCGTTCCGCTCACCTTGACTGTATTCCCGCCCTGCTGGGCGGCCGCTTCCAGGGCACAAGGTGCCGAGGAAATGGCCGCCAGAAATAACAGGCAGGAGATTGCTTTGCTTAAATTCATTTAAAATAAATAAAAGACTAATAGTTCTTTACGCAACGAACGGGCATTGACTGGCCATAGGTGGGATGGATATCGCCACGATTGGCGGAGTATGTGCCGTCTCCGGATGTGAGCGGAGTGAGAACAGGATTGACAACGCTCCAGTATCCGCCGGTCTCATCCATGGTAATGCTCCAATAGTATGCGCGGAAATTGTAATCGACAGGATCGCCCGCAGCAACGTTGCTGGTGGGATAATCGAAGCGTCCTCCAGGGATGAAGTACAGACCAAGGTCGTTGGTGAACTGCTCCATTGTTCCGAAGGTCATTTCCTTGGCGCTGAAAAGCTTGTTTATCGCTTTTGCGCTCGAACCGTTCCAAACCTGGCTGCGGTCAAGCCATTCTCCCAAATCTTCGCTGGTGAGTTCGCAGGCATTCTCGAGAAGATAATACCAGTCGTCGGTAGCTGTAACGTGCCAGCCGTCGGGGCAGATGCCCTGTAACTGAATGCTGCTTGTAAGGTCGGCGGGAACATAAGGCCACATATCGCCGTAGAATGCGCGAACCGCATTGCCGAAGGAATAGTAAACGCCCACTTTGGCTCCGAGAGTGCCGTCGTTGTATACAAGGCTGTGAAGATGGGGCTCGGAATCGCCACCGTCAGCGAGGGGCTCTCCGTCGGAATACTTTGTGGCGCGGAGGTTCTCGCACATCCAGGTGAAGTCTCCGACCTCAACGGTCATATAAACTTCGCCGTCGCGGGGGTCTTCGAACGATCCGAATTTGGTTGTGACATTGATTGTAGCTGCTGCGGGATTGGCGATTCCGTCCTTGTCAGCGATCTGCACATAGAGGTTTGTGCTCTTTCCGGGTTTCACACCGGCTTTTGCGGCAATGTGGTTGAAGTCTTTGACGCAGAGAGTGTCCTTGAGGTCACCCTTGAGTTCGATCTCGGCTGCGTTGGACATATCCTCCGACGTTGAGGCTTTGAATACGTAGCCGCTTGCATCGGTGGCTGCTGTCCATTCGAGGGCGACAAGCTGCTCGTAAATTCCGAATGTCTGGTCAATAACGATCGTGGCGGGAGCGGTCATCTCCAGTTTTTCCTTGGCGGCAGTGACTGTAACCGCGCAAGTTGCGGTCTTTGCGCCATCCTCTGTTGTGACAGTGATGATTGCGCTTCCTTCGGCCACAGCGGTAAGCGTGCCGTTGGAAACACTGGCTATTTCCGGCTTGTCAGAAGACCAGGAAACGTTCTTGTTGTCAGCGTTTTCGGGGATGATGGTAGCGACAAGAGTTACGGTCTCGCCTTCTTCAAGAGTGATGGTTGCAGGTTCCAACTTAACCGAAAGAACATTGACGACCTCAGGTGTAGGGGTTGGGTCGGGTCCGTCGGGTTCAGGCTTGTTGCAAGCCACCATCATTGCTGCAGCACAGAATGCTGATAAGAGAAAATACTTTTTCATAATGGTTTTGTTAGTGTGTTTTAATCTTTATTACCGTAGTGTTTTCAGGTTCAATGATTTTGGCGCCCAGGATTATTTCGGAAGCTCCTTCCAGGCCCGGGGCGAAAGAGTCTATCTGCAGTTCAATTTTCTCCTCGGTTGGGTTGAATACGGTGATGTAGTAGGAGGCGCCATCGCCGAAACGCTCCACAAGCAGCCTCTTGTCGCTGAGACTCACTCCCGTGACGCATTGCCATCCGGCCTCGGCCAGGGCCTTGCAAACGGGGATGTATTTCTTGAAAAGAGGCCTGTCGCGCTCGTACAGCTCGGGATTCTCGAAATAGCGCCCCGTATATGCATCTCCGCTGAAGAAGCCGGGGAAGAAGCCGAAGGCGACCGACTTCATCATATATTTTTCTACCATCTCCGGCGTGAATTCGCTGAATCCGGTGTTCTGGAGGAAGCAGTATGGCTTTCCCGCGCTCATCATACGGCGATACTGCATTTCGTCGTTGCTCATAGGCCTCCACTGTCCGCCCCAGTGCCAGTTCGTTTCCGTGCCGGGGATGTCTATCATCGGGGCAAGCCAGAAGAATTTGTCGGGGGTTGAATTGGCCATTGTAAGCTTGCCGGCGGCGTGAACGGTTTTCGCTATGCCGCGGACATATTCGAAAATGGTCAGTCCGGTGAATACGGCCGGCTGTTTTTCAATGAGGGAGAATGTAAGAGGGGTTTTTGCGAGGGCCAGATGGTCTTTGCGGAAATCCAGCTCGGTGGTGATGTAGCCTTCCGCCGAATCAATGTATTCTCCGTCAATGCCGCTTCCGGGAACCGTAATACGGTCGGTGGTGGAAATGGGGTAGTGGGCCGTCTTGTGGTCGAAGTTCCACTTGAAGCCGAAGGACGAGCTCTCGTAGCCGTATTTCTCCGCTATACCGGGAAGTTCAGACATGCTCCAGACGATTCCTATGCTCCAGGGCGTCTCGCGATAGTATCCGAAAGGCTTCTGGTCAGGGCCGTACATTACGCTCTTCTCCCAGGCGAGGGCGAATCCGTCTCCAAGGCTGGCTTTGCTCATCGCCTCGGCCGTTCCCATCTTTTCGACAAGCTGTTTTTCCGTGAATTTGGCTTTCAGTTTCTTCGGGACGGTCATATTCATCCACCAGGTCGTCGGTTCCGAGTAATGGAAGGTGAGTATGCCGTGCCGGTCATCCCAGGCCGTTTCCATATCTCCCTCCTTGAAGGCGAAGCCGAAGTCTTCGTACCCGCGGACTTTGCTTATGTCGCTGAACGGCATCCACAGCCCGAAAACGGGGGCGTCTGCCTTGAAGGCCCAGGGGAAGGCGTCCATATATTTCTGCCAGGCTCCGCGCATGCCGGCGCCGGGTTCGGTCGTAAAGCGTATCGTTTTGATGTGCCAGGAGTTGTTCCCCGGCACGAAGCCCAGATCGAATGCCAGGCACAGCTCCTGGGTGGCTGCGTTGTAGAATGTCCTGAAGACGGCCGGTGTGGAAGGGTCAAGGCCGAGCCATATCTCTTCGTCGTCCGACCCCGCGCCCTGCAGGGGCAGGTTGCTGAGCCGTCCCATTCCGGCTTTGCTGCCCAGTGCATGGCAGATTTCGGTATTGTCCTGTATGTCGGACACTGAATCCAGACCGTCAAACGAGCGGGTCATCTTCTTCCGGGTTGGGATGGCCATAACGAGGGTGGCGCATCGCTCCTTGTCGGGCAGGGATGTGATTGTGATGCCTTCGGAAATTACGCCGTCTTTGCTTGTCCCGCTGTTCCAGCTAAGAGAGAAGTCGGGAGCGGCTCCGCTCAGCGATGCCGAGAAACGTTTTGCACCCACGTCTGACATACGGACCCAATCGGAGTCTGCCGTTATGTCCCTGATGAAGAAACGGGGGCGGGAATAGAGATAATCTTCGTTGGAAGACGTGTCGCGAGACCCCTTGACGGCGATTCCGTCAAAACTGTAATAATCCGCCGCGGCGTCTTCAACCTGCCTGATGGCGGGGTTCCTGAACCTGACGGAGCCGATTCTCCAGTGGAATTTGCAGGAGAACTTGACAAGATATATCGGTTTTGAAGGAACAAACTGGCCCGAGAGTGACTCCCATTGGTCTTTGTCGGAGTCGCTGGTTTCATTGAACCGTATCGCCACGGTTTTCTCAAAACTGCCGTCGGTGTATTGGACGTCAAGCCAAAGGCCGTAATCGTTGCTGACGTATGTGACACTGTTCCCTTCGAACAGGCTTTCCGCCGAGAATTCGATTGGCAGGGGCTTTTCCTGGTTGAGCGTAGCAATCCAGCTTGCGCTGCACATGGCTCCGGATGTCTCGCAACCCCATTCATTCTCTGCGCTGAGGTGCATTCCTCCCTCCAGGGCGGGTTTTACTCCGTCCAGATAGTTTTTTTCAGCGAAATTAGTTGGCCGGAGCAGAGCGCGCACTTCGCTCCCTGATGCCACGGCGCCAAAAAGGAGAAAAGAGGCGACGAATGAAGTAAGGATCCGCATTGATTTCGGCAGTTTCAGTGTGTTTCGGAAACAAAGAAAGAAATTTATTTTTTCCTTCGCTACAAGAACTGTACGGCGGGCGTCAAATATCGTACAAAAATAGTCTTTGAACTATTTTGCCCTTATCTGTCGATGAAATTGCTAAATTTGCTCTCCTGATGACCAATAGACCACATCTGATTCTTTTTGCGCTGCTACTTCTGGCACTCCCGGCCCGGGCGGACAGTTTCCACTATGCCTGTACACAGGTGTCTCTGGACGCCGGCTTGTCAAGCCCAACGGTATTGGACATCCTTGAAGACGATTCGGGAACTCTGTGGATAGGGACAAAGGAAGGACTGGACGTGTTCTATGCTTCCGGGCGCAAGTCGTATCGTCTGGGAGGAAGCATATCGTCCATCAAGCAGGATTATGACGGGCACATATGGGTGTCCACGGAAGAATCGGTGTTCCGATACGACCCGGAGTCGGACTCCTTCGAGGCCCTCGCTCCCGGTGCCGGAGGTTGGCTTTTCCCCTATGGGCAGGAAATGTGGGCATATAAGGACAATATGCTTTGGCGCATCCTCCTCTCCGATGCTTCCGTTTCTTCTGTACGTTTCCCGTCCAACATCTATATCGGCGATATTCTTTCCGACGGAGACGATGGCGTCATCCTGGGTTCTATGTTCAGCGGGCTCTGGAGGTACGATACCATAAATGGCGAGGTAGTACGTTTTTCTTCGGAGGAAATTTATTCTCTTGGATCGCTGCTCCGCGTCGGAGATGACATTTATGCGGGTTCGAGACGCGATGGCGTCTTTGTTTTCGGTCCGGACGGCCGGATGAAGGGCGGAATCGCAGGCTTGCCGTCATCCGACATTACCGATATGGCCCTTGCCGGAGAAGAAGTATGGATTACGACCGATGGCGGAGGCGTTTCGATCTTGAATATCCTCGACGGCTCCGTAGAGATACTTCAGAATGTTCCGGGAGATGAAAGCTCGCTTCCCGCCAATGCTTTGTTTACCGTTGCTGCAAGCAAGAATGACGTTTGGCTGGGAACAGTCCGTTGCGGAGCGGTGAACGTGCAGCGTCATTATATCAAGGCTTTTGGAGGATGTGCGTTCGGGCTTTCCTGCGATGATGACGGTTTCGTCTGGGTCGGCTCCGATGGCCAGGGCCTGAGCCGTTTCGACCCGGCAACCGAAGAATTCAGGTATTATCCTTCCACGGGAACCGACTATATTCCCGTTGTCTCACCATATCGGAAAGGCGAAGTGCTGATGATGCGCTACCATAAAGGTATGTACGTGATGGACACTTCGACCGGGAATATGCGCCCGCTCAGGATTGATGGCCGGCCGGCTGTGGATGCGGATTGGAATACGTCCTACCTGCATTATTGTTACAAGGCCCGTCCGGACGAAATCCTTATTTACGGCCCGCTGCTCTATGCATACAATCCGCAGGATGAATCAACGAGGTATTTCTCCTTTGCCGACGGCAAGCCGGCGGATTGGGTCCATATTCCCTGGTGGGGAACGGACTTCTTCCTTGCATCGAAGGGTAATGAACTCTATTCGGGCAATTACGATTCACTCGTCCTGGCGCGCCTGTGCGATGTCGGGGCAGCCGGAGATATACTCTGTGCCTCTTTCGATAAAAATACCGGAAGGATATGGCTCAGCACGGAACGGGAAGTGGGATATGTGGAATATTCCGGCCACGGATTGGACTTCGGACAATATCATCATATTGACAACACTCCGTTCCAGAAAGCTTCGGCCCTCACGGTCGACGCGCATTCGAGGTTGTGGATTGCCGCGGACATGCAGCTCTACCTGTATCGCCCCGAACTCGGGACGTTCAGCTCTTTCGGGCCCTTTGACGGATATCCTCTCTGTGACATTCTGAATGGGTGGAACACCGAAGTGTCCGGAGATGTCTTCTATTGGGCAGGAACATCAGGTCTGGTCCGAATCAACACGGCCCTTGCCGATGCCGTGTCGGAGAAGAAGGCTCCTGTAATGTCGCTTTCCGAAATCATTTCGGACAAGAACCGCTATGTCTTCGACGGAAATGTCCCCCGTCGTATCAAGATGCCGTGGAATCACGGTACGCTGACAGTGAATTACAAGGTCTCCAATCTGGCTTTTTACGACAATGCCACGTATGTCTATACGGTTTCGGGAAAAGACGAGAGCCGCGTGACATCCCGGATGGCGTCCCTTGAAATTGCTTCACTGCCCCCTGGAGACTATGTTATTAGCGCGACGTGCTCTCCTTCAAAGTCCGTCTCCGTTGCCTGCGCCCCGGAAGTGCGGATAAAAGTGATGCAACCGTGGTACAAATCACTCGCGTTTTCGCTTGTGCTGATCGGACTGATTGCCTTGCTGGTCGTCTTTGTGACATATTCCGTTGTAGAACGCAATATGGCAAAAGGTGGCGTTGTCGAAAATGCCATTTCCGATAAAGACCGTGCTTTCATCGAAAAGTTGAATTCCATGGTTGAGGAGAAAATGGGGGAAGAACAGTTGGATTCGGATTATCTGACAGTAGCGCTCGGGGTTAGCCGTACCGCGCTTTTCGAAAAGGTCAGAAAGCTTACAGGCTACAGCCTGAATGATTATGTGAAACGTCTGAGAATCAACAAGGCTGCAGAATTGCTCCGGGAAACATCAATGAGTATTATAGAGATATCCGAAGCCACAGGCTTTGCATATCCGCGTTATTTCAGCAGCGTATTCAAGGACCTGACAGGCGAAAGCCCGACGGAATTCAGAAAAACAAACAGCAATAAATAATGAAGAAAGTATTATTAGCGGCACTTGCGCTCGTATGTCCGCTTCTTTGCAATGCCGAGATCAAGTATGTCAACGCAAATCAATTCCCTATTTACGGAAAGATCCAGGACCAGGGGCAGAAGGATGAAACCCGTTATCAGCGAATCCCTGCGGAAATACTGGAATACAGCCGCGACGGCCTCAAGTGGCTGGGCAGCAACAGCGCCGGATTGTATGTAAGATTCCGCACCAATTCCACAACCATAAAGGCCCGCTGGTCCACAAAGTGGGCTACGACCATGAGCCACATGACAGATACCGGAGTCCGCGGGGTCGACCTGTATGTGCTCACTGACAAAGGATGGAAGTTCCTCGGTGTAGGCCGTGCTGATGAGAAGGAGAGCTCCACGGAGAAGGAGATTGTCGGTTATATGGACAAGAAGGACCGTGAGTATATGATGTATCTCCCGCTTTATGAGACGCTTGTTTCATTGGAGATAGGCGTGGATGAAGGCGCGTTCATAGAACCTTCCGGTCTTGATTCGCCACGTCGCGACAAGCAGGTCGTAATGTACGGAACAAGCATCCTTCAGGGCGGTTGCGCCAACCGTCCCGGAATGGCGTTCACAAACATTCTCTCGCGCAAGCTCGACCGTGAAGTCGTGAACCTTGGCTTCAGCGGTAACGCTTATCTTGACCTGGAGATAGCCCGGTTCATGGCCTCTGCCGAGAATCCTGCGATTTATGTACTCGACTACTGCCCCAATGCTACAAGCGAGGACATAGAGGCCCGCGGTGAGAAATTTGTCAAAATCCTGCGTGACGCCCACCCCGACGTGCCGATATTGATAATCGACGAAGTCTATTATTCATATTACGGATACAACACTGCCGTCACTTCGACTATGGAAAAGAAGTTCGATGTGCAGAAGGCCCTTGTCCAGAAACTGCGTGCGCAGGGATACAAGAAGATTTACCATATGGAACGCAAACACGCTCTCGGACTTGATGATGAGGGTTTTGTCGACGGGTGCCACTACACCGATCTGGGAATGATGAGGTATGCCGAGTACCTGTATCCTCTCATCAAGAAGTATATGTTAAAATAGACAGGAATAATGACTTGTAAGAAATTACTGCTTCCGCTTGCCGTGCTGGTCTGCTCCTGTACGTCTAGGCTCGAACTGAAGCCTGAATCGGGCTTCGATAATGCTCTTTGGCGCGGTGAACGCGCCGCTGTGATGGTTGATGTTGAAGCTGTGGCCGATGTTTCCGCGGCCGTGTTTGCAGTCAAGGGCTTGCCAGAGGGCTTTGCGTCGGTTTCCATCGTCGCGCCCGTTATGGCGGACGGACTTGGTGCGGATTACAGCCAGTGCGGAACATCTTCCGGTGACGGAAGGGATTCTCTGCTGGTGTACGACAGAATCACCTCTGAAACGCAACTGTCTTTATCCGCCGGAGAAAAGGGCCGCGTCTGGCTTGCGCTGAACATCCCGGCTGATGCCAAACCCGGGTGCTACCGCGGCCGTCTGACGGGCCGGGCCGATGGCTGTGTAACATCGCTTCCTTTTGAATTCACGGTTTCTGGCAGGGTTCTTCCCGCGCCTCACGACTGGTCCTTCCACCTGGACCTGTGGCAGAATCCGTTCTCGGTTGCAAGGTATTTTGACGTGCCGCTCTGGAGCGAAGAGCATTTCGCCAGAATGGTGCCCATTATGAAGCATCTGGCGGACGCCGGGCAGAAGGTGGTGACGGCAACTATCCTCGAGCGTCCCTGGAACGGTCAGACAGAAGATCCGTTCAAGTCGATGGTTGTGAAAACTCGAGGTCGTGACGGGGCATGGTCTTATGACTATACGGCATTCGACAAGTGGGTTGAATTTATGTTCTCCCTTGGAATAGACAGCCAGATCAATTGCTATTCTATGATTCCGTGGCGCCTTACTTTCGATTACATCGACGCTGAGAGCGGAGAACTGCGCTGGCTCGAAGCGACTCCCGGTTCGGCGGCGTACGATGACTACTGGCGCAGTTTCATCAAGGACTTCGCCGCACATCTCCGCACCAAAGGATGGTTTGAAAAGACACACATTGCAATGGATGAACGCCCCGAGGAATCAATGCTGGCGGCCCTGTCCATAATCAAGTCGGCGGAGCCGCAGATGAAGGTTTCGCTTACGGGAGCCTCTCACCCCGCTCTTGATGATATGATTGACGACCTCTGCATAACGTTCTCACAGACTCTCTCGGACGAAGTTCTTGAACAGCGCCGTCTGGCGGGGAAGACAAGCACTTTCTATACCTGTTGCGCCGAGCGGCGCCCGAATACCTACCTCGTTTCCGACCCGATGGAAGCCACCTGGCTCGGGTGGTATGCCGCTGCGGCCGAGGTGGACGGATACCTTCGCTGGGCTTACAACAGCTGGACGGCCGATCCTGAGAATGACGCCCGTTTCCGTACCTGGCCTGCAGGAGACTGCTTCTTTGTTTATCCGGAGGGCAGCAGCGTCCGTTTCGAACGGCTGATGGAAGGAATCCAGGATTACGAAAAGGCGCGTATCCTTCGTGAGGAATGGGAAGCGGAAGGAGCTTCCGGCAAACTGGAAGCGCTTGAAAAGGCACTTGAGGGTTTTTCTTACCCCGTACTTGAAGCGGAAGGCGCCGCAACCGCGATTAAGGCCGCACGTTCAGTTTTGGACGCAATTTGATTCGGACCGGACAATTTTTGCCGTCTCTTGATATTGCATTAACTACTTTTGCCTGAGCACTTTGTGCTTGGGCATTTTTTTGTCCTACGACGACAAGTAATTAATAACCATTCAAGATTCCATATGAATAAATTAATTTCAGACATCAACGAGTATGTCAAACCGACGTGCACAGTAGTTGATGTGCCGGTGCAGAGTGTAATCTGCTCGAGTCTGGGCTTCGGAAAGAAAGACGAGGCCGGGGAAACCATCGAAATATCGGACGATTGTACGTACATCTATTAATTCTGCCTGCCATGAAGAAAGCATTTTATTTATCTGCCTTTGCAGCCTTGTCTGTCTTCTCCGCTTGCCAGGAGATGGGACTGACTGTCAACCAAAATGACATCATCGTAAGGAAACTCAATTTTACAGTAAAGGCCGGGGAAACCAAGTCTTATATTGTTGACAACAATGACGGAACATACTCTCCCAAGTGGAGCAACGGAGACAAACTTGCCGTGTTTATTTCCGATATCACATCGGCCACGTCATCTCCTGAGTATATTTTTACCAATGCGGCCTCGTCAGGTGCCACGGCAACATTCACAGGATCCGTGGTGGCTGCCGGTTCCGGCTCGTTCCTGTCGTTCGCTCCTGCGGGAGCCTTCGCATCGGCAGGCAATGATGGTATGGTCAATGTCAATGTAGGAAGCGGGAGCGACTTTATACAGCACCCCACCAAAACATCATTCGACCCCGCCTGTGACATTCTTGTAGCAAAAGAGTGCGACTATACTGCCGAAGGAGATGATGTCAACATCGACGGACTTTACTTCAAACGTCTGCTTTCCGTTGTCAAGGTCAATCTCAAGGGTACATATGCCGAAGGAGAAAAGATCCGCGAGCTCACACTTTCATCCACGGCATCTACACTTTCCGGATGTGCAAAGATTAACCTTGCCAGCGCCGAACTCGCCGGGGAATGGTCTACCGCCAAGGCATATGCCTGTGCACAATATACTGAAACAGATCAGATGCCGTCAATCAATGACGATGCAAGCGCAGTTTATCTCCTTGTCAATCCGACAACTATTGCCAGCGGTTCAAGTGTTACCGTTACCGCGACTACCGAGAACTATAGTATTGAAAAGACATTCACCCTTACTGCCGATATGGTGTTCCCCGCAGGACAGATGGCAGTGCTGGATCTTGGTATTGAAGAATCCCATTGTTCCGCAGCTGCTGCGGCCATAGAGTATGTTTCCGCTCCCACGGATGGTGCGGCATTCTGCTTTGACCACACCAAGGCCATAGATGCAACAGCCCTTTCACTTGAGTGGACCTGCACCGGAACTCCTTATTATGTGCTTGAACTTTCTGCCAAGGCGGATATGTCTGATGCTTATGAGATCGATCTTGGCGAATCAACTTCAATTGCGCTTTCCAACAGGACCCTGGGCAACATTGTAAGCAACGAATTCAGTGGCGCATACAAGACAACAGCGGTTTATTACCGCGTGGTTGATGCCAATGGTTCCGTTAACACTTCCGCAGTAAAATACATTGCTTTCACGACAGAATTCGATTCGTTCTGCGATCCTCGCGACGGAGAAATCTACCCTGTCACCAAAGTTGGAGATGATTACTGGATGGCGGAGAATATGAGGGCGATGAAGTATTATGATGGTGAAGCTTTTGTCGAAGTGGGCACGTTCTATTCCGGCACATATGCAAGTTCAACCAACAAGCGTGACGGTGTATACTATGCATACGGACACGCCCTCCGTGCAGAATACGCTGCGGTTGGATGGCCTTTCCTGGAGAAGGATTCACAGCAGCAGGGCGTTTGTCCCGACGGCTGGCACGTTGCGAACAACAATGATTTCAATGCTATGCTTGAAGCTGCCGCCGCAATCCTTGGCACTACATACACCGGAGATATTTTTGATGAAACATATTACGTCGATCTTTCTCCGGCACTTCGATTCGCCGATGACTACACCCGTCTTGAAGACGGCTGCGGATATACAAATGATCTCGGGTTGTATTTCATGCCTTCAGGTTACTATTATCCGGATGCCGTTGTTTTTGCAAATGCCCCTACCGACTATTATTGGGGCGTTGCGATTTGGTCTGCGACAATGTGGGGATGGTGGGATTCTTATGCTTTCCAGTCCAACCAGTTTAACAACCGCGTGTTTGCATTCCATTATGGAAACAATTCTGACGGATGGTCGGCAGCTTTGCCGGTTCGCTGCGTGAAGAATTATTAGAAAATGGATAAATTTGTGGAGGCTGCATTTCACTGCGGCCTCCGTTTGTTTTATGAATAATAGACCGATACTTCTTCTGGCCGCCCTGCTTGTTCTTGCTTGCTCGGGCCCGGTTTCAAAAAACGCGGACCCGGCGGTTGAATATCAAATGCCGGCGCCTTCGTGCACCTGGATGACAACATCGTGCGCCAGGCTTGATGGAATCAGGGACACCGCCCCCACCAATGAGATAAATCTGGTAATGGCAAAAGGGGAGTGGGAACACTTCCAGTTGCTCATTGCTGTGGAAGGTGCGGAAAACTATTCTGTTTCCCGCATTGGAAATGAGACTGTCCTTGATATGAAGTGCAGGACCATTGCGACCTTCGACGGAATGGAAGACATCCTTGTCCCTTGTGACGGAAATGTGCACCAAAATAACGGTGAGGCAAAGCTTTGGATTTCTTTCCGGTCCCACAAGGACGCCAAACCGGGCACTTATGTCGAGGTTCTGGAATTCAGACACGACACTGTCTGTGTTCCGCTCAAGGCCACGATAAAAATTGAAGACGTGCTGGTGCCCGAAGTTCCGTCAATCCCCGCCGTGTTCGGAATCAATCCGGATATGATTGTTTTTGATGCGAATGATGCGGAGACCAAGGCCGCCGCGCGGAAGGAAGTGTCGGATCTTTTGCTCGAATACCGGATTTCGCCCTATTTCTGCGAGTGGATCAGCGGAACGATGAAGTTGGAAACCAATTCCACCCCATATGGTCCTTCTGATGAAAGAATGTGGAATTACCTGAAGGACCCTCGTTTTACGGCTATTGCTTTGCCTTCATTCCGGCTTTCCGATGATGAATTGTCAGCTATGTTTGACCGTGCGAGGCGTGAAGGAATTCTGGAAAAGGCGTATTTCTATATCTGGGACGAGCCGACAACGCAGTATCAGTATAGTCAAATCCGCCAGATGGCGGAACGGATTCATAAGTATGCCCCCGAAGCCCGGGTGCTGACAACTTTCTATTGCGGCCCTACGGACGGTCCGAATGCCGGAGATTTGTTTGCCACATTCGAGGAACTTCGCGGAGCCACAAGCATATTCTGTACAGGCGTATGGTCTTTGCAGACAAACGAAGAGAGAAGTGCTCAAGCCGCGGCTTCCTGCAAGGACCCGGAAGAATGGTGGACGTATGTGTGTATGGGAGACAATCCCGGTCTCGCCTGGAATGTTACGGGGATAGCCAATCGCGCCATTATGTGGCGTTCGTGGAAAGAAGGACCCAAGGGCTTCCTGTTCTGGTCTGTCAACGGCTTTCAGAGTGTAAATCCGCTCAAAGTTCGTCCGGAACTTCCACAGGGAGACGCTGTCCTGGTTCTTCCCGGGCAGGAATTCGGGTATGATGGCCTTTGTGTGTCCGCCAGACTTGAGCGCTGGCGAGACGGCGCGGAGGACTATGAACTTCTGATGCAGTACGAAAAGGCGCTTGGCCGTGATGCTGCTCTGGCTCTTTTAGGTTCTGTATACAAAGACCCCATCGAATATACGGACAATGCCGGAGATGTCGCGACTTTCCATAAACATTTGATTCAGGATGTCTTGTAAAACTATTCCTGCCCTGCGAACAGCCCCTGCCCTACAAGGAAATCATAGATTCTGTCGGGGAAGGTGTAGCTGCCGGTGTGGGGCGAGGCCGTTTTCTGGAAGCAGTGCTTGCGCAGTGCGTAGGTGTGCAGTTCGCTCTGAATGCCCATCGCGCGCATCTTTTCCCAAACTTTGACCGAGCCCATACTGGCGTAGCCGTCGGAATCGCCGTGCAGAAGCAGCATAGGCGCCGTGTCGAGGTCGAAGCCGAACTCCGGGGCCAGGACGTCGCCATCGCCGTTGCCGCCGTTCTTGTTGCCGCCGTTCAGCCCGTCGGTAAGCACATAGGCCGGATAAATGCCTATGCCCCATTGCACATTGCAGGGCAGGGCGTCTATCTCGTCAATCGGCAGATAGGCATTCTGACGCGAAGATGTCACGCCCATCAGGGTCAGATGTCCTCCGGCCGAGCTGCCCATAATGCCTATGCGCGAAGGGTCGAGTCCGCGCGCTGCCGACTCGCTACGAACGATGCGCACCGCTCTCTGGATGTCCTGCCAGGCGGTAGTGTGCTTCGCGAGTCCGCTTTCCGCCACAGGGCGGGGTGTGCGGTATTTGACAGTCACGACGGCCATCCCCTTGGCGTTGAGCATCCTTCGGATCGGCGCGACTTCAAAGCCGTCGGGGTTGTTTCCGTTGTAGGCGCCGCCGGAGTAGATAATCTGTATCGCGGTTGTTCTGAGATTCGCAGGAATGTGCCATTCGAGGTAAGGCTCGCACTGGTCGGGCTGCGGATTAGGTGTTTTGCCTTCGGGCCAGATGGCTTCCTTGATGTATTGGGCGCGGTCGTCGTCGCTCGTGAAGCGGTCCATAAGCGTCACTTCGGGCTCCGGTTTGCCGACAAAGCCCATCTGGTGGAGAAATTCCACACCCCTCTCGAGACCGAAGACGCCGTGCCCCTTGCCCGGGTAGAGGTGTAGTTCGGCCGGTATTTTTCTCTTGCGGAGTTCGCGGTAGATGAGTGTGGAGCCGTTGGGCGAATAAGGGTCGAGCCCGCCGTGATGCAGGCTCATCGGGCAGGTCTTTTCGTCGAATTTGAACAGCGGTGACAGTTTTACGTCGGGCCCGTAGCCCTGGCGCGTTGATTTCGTTCCGTTCTCGCCGTCGGTCGTGACATAGGCCGGGGCGTTGACAATCGCCCAATTGATGTGACAGGGGATGTCGTCGAGTTTGTCGAGCCGTTCGTAAGCCGGTGTCTGCGAACTGGTGGCGAGCAGAACTGCGAGATGCGAACCTGCCGACATGGAGATGACTCCAATCTTTTCGGGATTGAATCCGCGTTTGGCCGCTTCGCTGCGGACCATGCGCACAGCCCGCTGGCCATCTTCCCAAGCGGTCTGATAGATAGGAAGTCCCTCCGGACGGGGAGTTCTGTATACAAAGTTGACGCACTGCACGCCAAGAGAGGTGAAGCGTTCCGCCCAGGTCTTGATGTGATTTACGTCGCAGCAGTTGTAGTATCCGCCGCCCGAAATGAGAATCATACAGGCGGAATCGCGGTTTTCCTTCGGCGCGTCGTACCACTCCAGATATGCCGTGCGGTGCTTTTCGGGTTTGAATCCCTCTGCGCCGGCCTCGTCGGTCATTGCGGCGATCTGATGCTCTTGCGGGTCGGGCATCTTGCCCTTCGGCCATATAAGTTCCCTTTCGTTTGCCTGGCACACGATGCTCACCAGAGCCAGGAATGCAGTAAGAATTCGTTTCATGACGCCAAAGATAGCAATAACTTCGAATCGACAGCGCAGTGTTTTTAGAATTTGGTCCTCACCGGCACTGCCCCATCTGCCCGCCCACATCTCCCCGCCACGTTTACCGGCATTGCCCCCATATCCCCGCCCACGTTTCCCCGCCCGTCCCGCCTGGACCGCTCTTCCATGGCTGCCGCCCTGCCGTTTCTCCCTGTCGCCCATCCCTG
>JAZLKT010000024.1:0-41115 GCA_045597785.1 Candidatus Cryptobacteroides sp. | reverse complement strand
CCCGGTCTCTTTGTACATTACGCGGTCACTGGGGTCTGTGCAACTTTTGCTTTCCCGCAGGCCTGCATCGCGCGTTTGGGGCGGGCGCCGGCACGACCGGACACCTTCCGCGCTTCGCGCTCCATCCCGTCAGGCGCAGACGCGCCTGACACCCGTTCACATGGTTACGGGCGACCATGGGTGCCGGCATTCCGGCACCCGCCCCAAACGTGCGCAGCAGGGGGGCAAAACTTACTCGAAGCTAAGCCAATCGGTTTGGGTGAGGGAGACGGCGCCGATGTAGCCTAGACCGCCGTTGAGGCCGGGTGTATTACACGGGACGGCCAATCTTCATTACCTGATTTTCGAAGTCATCCCGGTCGCAGATGCAACCGTTGCGCAACTTCACCCTGTAGTTATAAATCGTCGAGGGGGACTTTTTGAGGAAGTGAGCAATTGTTGCCGGGTCCGTCACTCCGAGCCGGATGAGTGCAAATATACGTATCTCATTGGACATAGTCATCGGCTTGAGATTTTGCCCTATCTTACAGTCTTCGCGGAGCAGGTCGTTGAGCTGCTGCACAAAGTTTGGGAAAATACCAAGGAAAGTGGCATCGAATCCGTCAAAGAGCTTTTTCCTCTCACTATCTATCATTTCATTAGACCTCAGGACCTTCTGGACCTCGTCCAGATCGTATGATTTTGCAGCAGCCCTGATTAGCGAACGATATCTCTCAAGGCTATCTATGTGGTCAAGGAACATTGAAAGATATCTGACGATATAAACGTCTTTAATAATATTTGATTCCTTCAATTGGCCGATTTTCTTGATAAGGGCTGAATTGATTTTCTTGATTTCCTCGTTGCTTTGCTGAATCACCGATTGCATTCTGCGTATTTTTTTCCGGTCTCGATAAACGTTGTTAGTTACTTGGAAGGCTTGCGCAAGTCTGGAATCATAGGCTGTATGAAGCACTTCCCCGGTCACGGCGACACCAAAGGAGATACCCATTTGGGCTATGCCGCCAGTGGAAAAACATGGGAGGAAATGGATAGCTGTGAGATGATAACTTTCAAGGCAGGAATTGCGGCTGGCGCAAGAATGATAATGGTCGCCCATATTGCCGCACCGAAGGTTACCGGATCAGATGTTCCTTCTTCGATGTCGTCGGTGGTAGTTCGGGAAAAGCTGCGTGGGGAACTGGGTTACGAGGGTATAATTATTACAGACGCAATGGAGATGGCTGCAATCAGGCAGGCTTGTGATCAGGCGACAGCGGCAGTTGAGGCGGTCCGGGCTGGTGTGGACATCATATTGATGCCGTCGGACTATATCCAGGCTGTTGAGGGCGTCGTTCAGGCCGTCGTGGACGGAATCATTCCGGAAAGCCGGATTGATGAGAGTGTCCGTCGGATTCTCCTTTTAAAAAAAACTTGCATGAAGTAGCCTTCTTCTTGCGCGTTTGGGGCGGGAACCGGAATGCCGGCACCCATGGTCGCCCGTGACCATGTGAACGGGTGTCAGGCGCGTCTGCGCCAGACGGGATGGAGCGCGAAGCGCGGGAGGTGTCCGGTCGTGCCGGCACCCGCCCCAAACGCGCGATGCAGGCAAATCAGGAAAACCCTACTCGAAGCTAAGCCAATCGGTTTGGGCGAGGGAGACGGCGCCGATGTAGCCCAGACCGCCGTCAATGTTTGTGTAGGTGAAGTTGGGCGGCGTCAGTCCGAGGTTAGACAGGAAGTCCAGTTCCTTCATGTACCGGGCTTTGGCACTGTAATAGAATTCTTCCGAAATACGGTACAGTTGAACCTTGTAGCGGCTGGAGATGATTTCGGGCAAGCGGCCTTCGTGTACCCACCACCAACCGTAATCCATATCGTAGGCGTTCCCGTCGTAGTAATATTCCGAATCGTACGCATCGACATAGAAATCGTAGACCTTGCCGTCGAACTGCCGGCGGGTGAGCAGAAGCAGCGGCATCTCGCCCTGGAGCCGGTTGTTCTCGAACCCGACCGAAAGCATCTCGTCAAGGTCGAGTGAGCCAAGTGCCAGTTCGTTGATCATATGTCCCGGCTTCACTATTACGGTATCCGAGAATTCCGTTGTAACATTCTCCCGAATGACACGTATTCCGAAGAAGTCGTGTTCGCCCGGCTCGCGGTCAAGCGTAAGGGTAATCTTGTGAAGCGTATCCGCATCGAATTTCTCGGTGACGGTCACAGCCTCCGATATGACAGGAGCGTGCGGAACAAGCGTTGTTCCCGAGGCCTTGATGGTCTTCAGGGAATAATATCCGCCTTCCATCGGTTCGCGCCCTTCGGCATGTATCGTAAATCGGTCGCCATCCGCGAGCGCAGAGGGGAAAACGACCGACAGAGGCTCGTCGATAGTGCAGGTCGTGCCGTCAAGCCGGATATCCAGTCCGCTGTCTGAAGAAAGTCTTAGCACAGAGGGCACAAAGCTGTCGTAACGGCTTTTCCTGTGACCGCTGAGTGGAGCGGCATAGTCGATGCTGAAGGTGGTGCTGTCGGAGCTGACAATGCACTCTATGTACAGGCGCCCTTCGTTGCCGTCTTCCAGTTCGAAGGGCATTTCGCAGGCGGTCGCCGCAAGCAGCACGGCGCACAACCCGGCTGCGGCACCGCGCGTTAAGCGCCAGGGTCCCGCAGCGAAGAAAGAGCAGAGGATATGTTTGACTCGCTTCAGCATCAGAACTTATATTGGAAGGTGAGCGTCGGAACGATGGGCACCATTCCGTATGCCAGGCCCTGGTAGGTGCCGTTTTCCTTTTCGTCCAGCAGGGCGAAGGCGGCATTGCGGCGGTTATAGACATTGTAAACGCTCAGGTTGGTGATTATATGGCGGCCCTTGCGGTTGATTTTGTGGAAATTGAATCCCGCGTCGAGCCTGTGGTAGTCGGGAAGGGCCGTGTTGTAGGGCTTGTCATAAACGAACATCGGATATCCGTCTTCGGAGACCACGTTCGTTGGGAATGTTACGCGGTTGCCGCTGTGATAGTTCCAGTTGAGGAAGACCTCCATCCCGCTTGCGAACTCCCACGATGCCACGATGTTCAACTTGTGCGGGTTGTCGTTGCGGTCGTTGAACCAGTCGGGGTAGAAGGCGTCGAACTTCCTCAGGCTTTTGCTCAAGGTGTAGTATGCGGCCAGATTGAGAGTCCTCGCGCTCCATTCGGCCTCAACTTCCATTCCGTACGATTTGCCCCGGCCCTCCACGAAGGACTTCTCCCACTCGTCAATCGCCGGATAGAAGGCGTTCGCTCCGTTATAGGCAAGAAGGTGGTCCATAGTCTTGTACCAGCCTTCCACATTGAACTTGAAGTTCTTGAAAGGGGTGGTGTATATGCCGCCCGCCACCTGGTCGGAGAGCATAGGCCGTACCGTTGCGGTCGAAGGCATCCAGCAGTTGCTTGGCAGGTCGATGTACATGGCCGAAACGAGGTGTGAGAACTGAGCCATGTGCGTGAACGAGGTTTTTATCGAGACGATGGGAGAAATCTGCCATTTGAGCGCGGCGCGCGGTTCGAGCGACGGCCAAACCTTGCCGGGCGTCGCAAACAGGGCCGTGCGCACACCAGCATTGACCGAAAGGTTGTAGAGGATGAACCACTCATCTTCTATGTATGCGGCCGGTTCCCAGGCTCCATAGCTGTTTGTGGTGCCGCCCTCGTCGGATTCGGAATAGGAATATCCGGGGACGGGAATGCCGCCCTCGAGCATTGAATACGTGGTCTTCTGGATGTAGTCGCGTCCGCTGCTATAGCCGTGATGCACGGCCTGCGCTCCGAAGCGCACGTGGTGGAAGGCGTTCGGGAACCAGTCGAAATCGGCCGTCAGCCCCAGGTCGCGCACGAACGAAACGTCCGAATCGTCCATATACATCTTCATCTTCATGTCCTCGTCGCGGTATCCCACGTCGAAGGTGTAGCCGATGTCGGAATTGCTCTGCGAGAAGTAGGCCCTGAAGGTGGACGTCATCTTCGGGGCGAGCCTTCTGTGCCAGGCGGTCGAGGCGGTGAGCGAGCCCCATTGAACGCCCATGTCCAGACCGATAGCCTCACCGTAGCCGTCGTTTTCGGACATATTGCCGCGCAGGTTGTCGTCGCCCCAATACACGCAGGCGTCAAGTACATTCTCCTCGCCGAAGCGGTGGGTCACACGGGCGTTGAGGTCCTGCATATAGTAACTGCCGCCCACCTGGTAGTCCTCGCCCCGGCGGCGGTTGAGTATCGCGATTGCCGGAACGGTGATGACATCGAGCCAGGTGCGTCTCAGACCCACGTTGAAGGAGGTCTTGTCGGTGACGATGGGCCCTTCGAGTTGAATGCGCCCGTCTATGAGGCCGATGGATGCGACTCCGTGATATTCGCGCATGTCGCCCTCGCGGGTCTGCACATCCACAATCGAAGACATCTTGCCGCCGTAGCGTGCCGGGAATCCGCTCTTGTAGAAGTCGAGATTGTCCACCACGTCGGTGTTGAAACTCGAGAAGAGGCCGCCGAAGTGGCTGACGTTATAGAGCGGGACTCCGTCCAGAAGGAAGAGGTTGTCCGAGCCGTCGCCGCCGTGTACGTAGAGTCCCGACATAAGCTCGTTGCCCGCCGCCACGCCCGGCTGGAGCTGGAGGGTCTTGATGACATCGGGCGAACCGAACACCGCATATCCGGCCTTGAGCTGTTTGGCGTCAAGCCTCGTCAGACCGGTTTGGGTGCTGTTCTGTGCCTTTTCGCGTATGGCGGTCACGCGCGCTTCGCGTATGGTATCCTGCTTTTCGATGACCGTCTGCGCCCGGGCCGGAACCGCGGCACATAATAGGGCCGTGGCGACAAGGGCAGCGCGAGCAACGCAGAGTATCTTTGCAGGGCGTGACATAGTGCGGCAAATATACAAAATTGTTACCTTTGTGTCTATGAAACAGACCACACTCCCTCTCGTCGGCTCGTTCGCCGACATTCAGAAATTCTCCACAATTGCCATCGACTGCGTGCCCTGGCCGGAAGAATATCCCTATAAACCCGAAGTCTCCGCAGCGCTTGCCCATACCGACAAGGCTATTCTCGTGCGTTTCAGCGTGCGTCAGAACGCCCTCCGGGCCGTGTGCACCGAGGCTAATGGCCCAGTCTGGCAGGACGACTGCGTCGAGTTCTTCGTAAAGGCTCCCGGGAGCCCGTTCTACTGCAATTTCGAGACAAACTGCCTCGGGGTCGGGCTTTCTGCAATCAGGCGTTCGCGCGAGGAGTTCTCGCATTTCGACGCGGCGAAGCACGCCCTTGTTCTGAGACGCAGTTCTCTTCCCGCCGAGCCTGTCGACAAGACCGGCGACTGCTTCTGGACCCTCGAACTCGAAGTTCCTTTTGCCGTTCTGGACTGTCCGGAAAAGCCCGAAATGCTGCTTGCCAACTTCTACAAGTGCGGAGACGGCACGGCCACGCCCCATTTCCTGTGCTGGAACCGCGTTGAAACAGCCCAGCCCGACTTCCATCGTCCTGAATACTTCGGAGAACTCAAACTTGAATGGTAAAGATGAAAAGTGCAAATCTTCTTGCCGTTGCAATTGTGATTGCCGGCGCAATGCTGCCCGTTTCGGTGGCGAAACTCAAATCGTACGACAGGACCGTTACGGTCAAAGGTCTTTGCGAACGCGAGGTCAAGGCCGACAAGGCCACCTGGGACATCAGTTACAAAGTGATGGGCAACGATCTCCAGCCCCTTCTCAAAGAGATCGAGAAAAACAATTCGACAATACGCGAATTCCTTCTTTCGGGAGGAATCGCGGCGGACGACATCTATATATCTTCTCCGTCCATCTCCGACAAACTGGCCAACGAGTACGGCAATAACGACCGCACTTACCGCTACATAATATCGAACACCATTACGGTGTGCAGCGGGAATGTCGATGCTGTGCTCGCGCTCGGGAAAAACTCGGCCGAGTTGCTGAAAAAGGGCATAACACTGTCATATAACGAGTGGACCACACCCGTTACATACCAGTACGAGGCTCTCAACGACATCAAGCCCGCTATGATAGAGGAGGCGACCGCAAACGCCCGCGCCGCGGCGCAGAAATTCGCCCAGGATTCCGGCAGCAGCATAGGCCGCATCAAGACCGCAAGTCAGGGCAGCTTCAGCATAGAGAACCGCGACCCGAACACGCCCTATATCAAGAAGGTCCGCGTAGTCACCAACGTTACATATTATTTGAAGCGATAGTGCGGTTGAGAAAAATATTCTTACCTTTATGGCTTGAATATTAACGTAATACGAGCCATAAAGGTATGAAACGCCTTCTCCCTCTCCTTGTTCTTGCGCTGCTCGCCACCGCGGCCGGATGCCGCAAAAACCCTGCAGGCCCATCCACGGAACCGGAAATCCCCGTCGATCCTCCCATCGAGGTGGACTATGTCCTCAATGAGAACGCGCAGGTAGTGGACGAGACCTTTATCGAAACGGTGAAGGAGGTCGACGACGACCTTGGTATTGTCTATTTCTCCGGTGAGAGTCCTTACCAGGGGGGAGAGGTTCTTATCTGCAACACTCCTTCCGAACAGTTCCCCAACGGAATGCTCGTCAAGGTGACCAGTCCCGGCACCGACTGGATCCGGTACAGGCCCGCATCGCTGGAAGAGGCGTTCGACGAACTGACCATAGACAATGTCGCCCTTCCCGTCGCGAACCACGTCGCCAAGGTCGTGGACGCAGACGGCAAAGAGCTGAAATACACTCCCGCGACAAAGGCCGTCAGCACGTCCGACGAGGTTTCTCTGAAGGTCAGCGGTCTCACCTGGGACCTTGCCGCCCTGCAGGACGGCGACGACAGCCCGGTCGCCCTGAAGGCGACATTCTCGCCCGAACTGGGCGTGACGGTAAAAATGCGCTTCCAGGCAATCGTGGATGATGGCGCACTTCTGGCTTTGAATGTGCTCGCCGATACGAAACTCGACTTCGACGGCAGCATCGAGGCATTCGGCGAAGTGGCCGTTTCAAAGGACTTCAAACTTTTTTCAATCTATTTCAGCCCCATCCCCGTCGGGCCGATAGTGCTGATTCCGAAGATTGACATCGTGGCTTTTGTCAAGGTTGACGGCAAGGTGGGTATCGAGGGCAAGCTCAGTTATTCGAAGAGCCTTTCCGTCGGCGCAGGCTTCGAGACAGGCGACTGGCGCACGATTCTCCGCGGGCTTGATGAAGAGCCGGAGAGCGATTCCGAAAAGCAGTTCTTCACCTTCGAAGGCAACAAAATGGAGGGCGGCTTCTCGGTAGGCCTGAAGCCTTCGCTGGATGTGCGCCTGTACGACGTGTTCGGTTGTGAGATAGAACTCGAAACGGCTGTACGGGAGGCAATCAGCACGAAACTCGACGCCGAAACGGGTGTCGGGCTTGCAAATGCCAAACTGACCACCGGCCTTTCCGCAAAGGCCAAGTTCGCGCTCAACGCAAAAGTCGGCGAAGAGAAGCTGTTCGAAACATACAGCTACGTTACGCCCGAATGGAGCAAAACAATTTACGAGACGTATTTCATGCCACTCGCGAGCGACGCCGTCATGACGCCGTATCAGGACGGAATCCGGCTCACGGGAAAACTGTCCCGCAGGGTTCTTGACAAGCCTATGATGGTTCTGAACGTGTGGGACGACAGCGGAATGACGCGCGCGATACCCATCGACTGGACAAAGCCGAAAGACAACGAGGAGAAAACCGACTTCGAAGTCGCTCTGACAGGTCTCGAGCCGGACGAATACTACTGTTGGAACGTTACGATGAACGCTCTCGGAACCGACGCGCTGGTCGCAGGAATCAACTATCTGGTGCAGAACGGAGGAATCGACTGCTACAACAGAATTAGGACGGTCGATTTTGCGGAGGCCGAGGCCGTGCTCGAATTTATGAAGAAATTCTCCGCTGCCGTAGGCTGGGACCAGAAGGGCTGCGGCTGGGGAGACCTTGAGGCCCGCGATGTTTACCAATATGCGGAAATCGGCGAAAATATGTCTTTTGTGCGGCTGATACCTCTCGAGAATCAGCTTTTGCCGGAAACTCTGGTCATTCCGGATGTTTCTTCAAGTCTGAAAGAAAACACATACTGGTGCATAAACAACACCAACCTGGATGCCCGCGGGTACAAAGGGGTCAGGAATATTGTGTGCAACGACCCCAAGTTCACGATAGATATTGCGAACTCCAGCAAATCGTTCGAGTCCATCGAAATCCACAGCCCAAAATTCGGCTTCCATACAAATTTGCGCGACTGCCATGTCAGCCAGCCTTCGCTGACAAAGCTCGACCTCAGCGGATGCAGCGCTCTTGAGGAACTTGAGGTGGAACTGCCCTCGGCAAAGACTCCGGTAATCAAACTTGAAAACTGCAGCGCTCTCGAAAAGATTGATTTGACCTCGACCGACTTCGCGTCCTGCCCGCAGATTCAGAACAGGGGGTGCGAGAACCTGTATTGGGTGAGGATATACAGCTGCCTTATCCCCAACGGGCTCGAACTTGTCACCGACCCGGTAACCGAGGTGGAGCTGAACGATGCCATATACTCGAAACTCACAGCGCCGCTCTGCAAGAAACTCTGCTTTGATGAATCTCTCGAAAATGTCGAATTGTCCGTGGTGAACAACCCCGTCTTCGAATCCATATCGGGTCTGAACAATGTGAACCTGGGCATTATGAAAAAGCTCACCATCAGCAATGCAACCGCAATCAAGAACCTTTACAGCTTCGCGGCGAAGGAGGTTGTCGTAAGCAATCAGGCAAGCGGGCTGGACTTTACCGGTGTTGAGAAGATTACTGTCAGCAACTGCCCTTCGGCAACGTCGCTGAAAATCAATGGTAATTTCACGTATTCAAATGTCTCGATTGACGGCGTTGACGGCCTGTTGACGTTTGCTATCCACGGAGGAACGGGATATACGGGAGAAGTGTATCCGTTCATGCCGGAGATTCTCGCCCGCGGCGGCCACCTTGACTACGACGTCCGTTACACATACAAGTACAACTCAACGACACGCAAGTACGAGATGGATACCGACAGGGGTTACGGACTCTATTACAGCGGGGAGCCAGGAACCTATCACGAGCATTAGAAGTTCTAGCGCTTTTCCAGCCAGTTCGTAAGAAGGATGAAGTCCTCCACGCCCAGAGTCTCGGCGCGAAGGTCGAGCATCCTCGCCACTTCTTCGGGAGCGGGAGATGCGGGGAGCATAGGTTTCAGGGCGTTGCGCAGAGTCTTGCGGCGCTGACCGAACGCGGTCTTCACCACTTTCTTGAAAAGAGTCTCGTCGCAGCCGAGCTCTGTGCGTGCGTTGCGGCGCAGGCGTATTACCGAAGACTTGACCTTGGGCGGAGGGCAGAAGGCTCCCGGCCCCACGGACAGGATGTAATCGATGTCGTACCAGGCCTGCAGGAGGACGCTCAGGATGCCGTAGGTCTTGCTTCCCGGCTTTTCTGCAATGCGGTCGGCCACCTCTTTCTGAATCATACATACAACTTCGCTCACACGGTCCTTGTCGTCAAGAATCTTGAAGAATATCTGCGAAGATATGTTGTACGGGAAGTTCCCTATCACGCGGTACTCTCCCGGGAACACCACGGCCATATCGAGATTGAGGAAGTCCGCGAGCATCACGCGCCCGTCGGCCTTCTCGAAATGCGTGAGAAGGTAGTCCACGCTTTCGCCGTCCACTTCCACCATCTTGAGGTCGAGGTCTTCGCGCTCGAGAAGATACTGCGACAGAACACCCATTCCCGGGCCTATCTCAAGCACGTCGCGTACGGGCGACACGTTCAGCGCGTTCACAATGCCCCGTGCGATGTTCTGATCGGTAAGAAAATGTTGCCCGAGGGCCTTTTTTGCTCTGACTTCCATAAAACGGGGGCAAAGTTAAGTATTTATTGCAGAAAAATTGTTAGATTTGCCCTCCTTGATTATCACTAAAACAAATCATAACAAATGAAAGAGTATTCCAACAAAGACATCCGCAATGTGGTACTTCTGGGCGCAACGAAGTCCGGCAAGACCACATTGTCTGAAGCCATGCTCTACGAGGGCAAGGTAATCGACAGAAGAGGCTCAGTTGAAGACAAGAACACGGTTTCCGACAACTCGGAACTCGAAAAGCTCAACCAGAGGTCTCTCTATGCGACTCCGCTCTACGCAGAGTTTATGGACAAGAAGATCAACATCATCGACGCCCCCGGTTCCGACGACTTCATCGGAGGTGCATATTCGGCTTTCCGCGTATGTGAAAGCGGTGTTCTCGTAATCAATGCCCAGCAGGGTGTCGAAGTGGGAACCGAAAGCTTCATCCGCCGTGCCGAGGAGCAGAAGCTCCCTCTCGTCATTGCCGTCAACCAGCTCGATGCCGAAAAGGCCGACTGGGACAACATTCAGGCATCCATCAAGGAAGCTCTCGGCAACAAGGTCGTGTATGTTCAGTTCCCTGCGAACGCAGGCCCGTCGTTTGACGGTTTCGTTGATGTTCTGACAAACAAATACTATCATTTCAAAGATGCCAACGGCACGCGCGAAGACCTCGAAATCCCCGCAAATCTTGCCGATCAGGCAGAAGAGCTGCGCAATGCCCTCATTGAGAAGGCCGCCGAATACGACGACTCCCTCATGGAGAAGTTCTTCGAGGAAGGCACCCTCAGCGAGGATGAAATCCGTCGTGGTCTCAGTCTTGGAATCGCCGCCGGAGACGTTTATCCCGTATTCTGCGTTTCTGCAAAAAAGGATATCGGTGTAAAGAGGCTTCTCGAGTTCATCAAGAACGTAGCCCCCGCTCCCGAGTGCAAGGAAGATGCTCCCGCATCGCTCTTTATCTACAAGAACGCTGTCGAGCAGCACCTCGGCGAGGTTTCTTATTTCAAGGTAATGTCCGGTGTGATTACCGCCGGTTCCGACCTCGAAGATCCCGCCACGGGCAACAAGGAGCGCCTTTCGGCCATTTACGCCGTTGCCGGAACGAAGAAGGAGAGCGTCACCACTCTCAAGGCCGGCGACTTCGGCTGTGCCGTCAAACTCAAGAACGGAAAGTCGAGCACGACTCTTTCTGCTGCCGGCTCGGGCATCGCATACGACCGCATCTCATTCCCCGCGCCCAAGTACCGCTGCGCCATCAAGGCAAAGGTTCAGCAGGACGAGCAGAAACTCGGCGACGCCCTCAAGAAGATTGCTTCCGAAGATCCTACCGTTATCGTGGAATACTCCAAGGAACTTCGCCAGACAATCCTCAGCGGCAACGGCGAGCAGCATATCAATGTAGTGAAGTGGATCGTCAACAACGACTACAAGCTCGAGGTTGAACTCTTTGCTCCGAAGGTTCCCTATCGTGAGACCATCACCAAGGTCGCTTGCGCACAGTACCGTCACAAGAAGCAGTCGGGTGGTGCCGGCCAGTTCGGTGAGGTTCACCTCCTCGTCTGCCCCGCCGAAGGCGAACTCAACACCAAGTTCAAGATTGACGGCAAGGACACTCAGCTCAACGTCAAGACCCAGGATATCTCCGAGATGGAATGGGGCGGCAAGCTCGAGTTCTACAACTGCGTTGTCGGTGGTGCCATCGATCTGAGCTTCATGCCCGCTATCCTCAAGGGTATCAAGGAAAAAATGAACGAAGGCCCTCTTACCGGTTCGTACGCACGCGACATCCGCGTATTCGTTTACGATGGTAAGATGCACCCGGTTGACTCAAAGGAAATCGCCTTCATCATCGCCGGCCGCAATGCCTTCAAGGAGGCATTCCGCAATGCCGGTCCGAAGATTCTCGAGCCTATCTACAACGTCGAGGTCATGACTCCCGCCGAATATCAGGGTGCAGTTATGTCCGACCTCCAGAACCGCCGCGGTATCCTTGGCGATATGGGTGCAGACAAGGGCTTCGCAATCCTCAAGGCAAGAGTTCCTCTCGCAGAGCTCTACCGCTATTCGACAACGCTGAGCTCGCTCTCGGCAGGTAGCGCCACCTTTACAATGGAATTTGCTGATTACCAGCCCGTTCCCGGTGACGTTCAGACCAAACTTCTCGCCGAGTACGCAGCACAGGAGCAGGACGAAGACTAATCTCCATTCAATCCGATACGAAAACAGGGTGGCCACAATGGTCACCCTGTTTTTTTTGCACATCGAATTCCAAGCCCGTGCGAAGAGAAGGGGTTTCAGAAGGATTCGCGGTAGAAGTCGAGGTTCTCGCGGATGACAATGTCTATGGGCATTGTGGTGGAGATGCGGTCTTCGTCTTTGCGGTAGAGGAGGTAGTTGAGGATCGACTGTACGGAACGGAAGCCCTGCATTTCTGGGCGCTGGCAGAGGAGGAGGTCGATACGGCCGGAACGCATGCAGCGGATGTTGTTGTATGTGAGGTCAAACCCGCCGAGCAGGATGTCTTTCCGGCCTATCGCGTCAAGCGCGTCAGAGACGATGTGGGCCCGTGAGTTCAGTACGCAAAGGCCTTTGATGCCAGGGTTCTGTTCCAGGAAGCGTTTAACCGTGCGCTCGTTGTCGGACAGGTCCAGCATCGAAAAGTTGCCGAGGATGAGTTTTCGGCCGCTCTGGCGGATGAAATCCTCGAATCCTTCCTGTCTCGACGAGGAGTTGTGCGATTCGGCACCACCTATGCGCTCGGCAAGAAACAGAGCGATGTCGCCCTCCGGAGCCATACTCCCGAGCAGTTTTCCGAGCAGGTATCCGCCGGCGCTTTGGTCGGTAGTGTATGCCGCAATCGGAGCGGTGCCGTCTATTGCCGAATCGACAAAGACATACGGAGTGCCGCGACGATCCAGTTCTGCGCAGAGTTGTCTGGTTTCATTTTCGAATGTGGGCCCCAATATCACGGCGTCGGGAGCGAGGCGGAGAAGGGCGTCGTACTGGTTACGGCAGGAGAATACGTCGAACTGGTCGTAGGTTATCTTGTGATAGATGACGTTGATGTCGGAATATTCCTCCAGAGCCTTGGCGAACCCCTTCTCGATAGATGACCAGTACTCGCCGGGGCTTGAAGCCGGGATGCATACCGCAATGCGGAAACTTTTTTTCAACGAAACGGCCGAAGTGTGCAGGTTCGAGCGGTATCCCACTTGGGCGAGCACATCCTCCACCTTCTGCCGGCTGTCTTCGGAAACACGGCCGCGGCCGTGGATGATACGGTCGACCGTCCCCGGAGAAACTCCCGAGCGGAGAGCAATTTCCTTTATGGTGAGCTGTTTTGCCATTTCGATACTGCAAAAATATTGATTTTTCAATAAAAAAGAGTAACTTTGAAGGAAAAATGTGTACGTACACACCAAATGATTAATAAACACTTATCACTTTTAGCCATATTGTTGGCGGCCGTTTCGTGCGGCAATGGCCCAAAGGGTGCCGACCCGCAGAATCCGCCCGTTCTCCCCGACGTCGAGGAACCCACTGAAATTGAGGACGTAAGGCCGGAAACCCTTCCGGCAGAGCCCTACTCTCCCTCGCTCATAGGCAAGACATATTATCCCATCGAGGTGATGGTCGGACCGTCTTCGCCCGGTGCTTACACAAAACGCAAGGCAAGGATTGTTGCCAACCTCGACGGCTTCGACTATGCGCGCACCCGCGCTCAGTATGTTTCCGAAACAGACCGTTTCGGAGGGACGACCACGATGCCGCAACAGCAGGTTACAGGGCGTTTCTATATTACGAAAATTGATGGCCGCTTCTGGTTCGTCGATCCGCTCGGACACCCGTTCTATCTGCGCGGAGTTTCGTCCCTGACCACCGAAGGCGCTGACTCGCCCCGCAATAAGGCCGCTTTTGCCGAAAAGTACGGAGGCGATTCTCAGAAGTGGCTCGACGATGTTCACAGCCTGTTCGAGATGAACGGCATCCACGCCACCTGTGCGTTTCTCAAGGACGATTCGGCAATACGGGAATACAACAGGAACCATCCCACATCAAGCATCGTGTATGCTCCATCCGTAGCGTTTCTCAACGCTTTCCGTAAGAAATATTACGCATCGGCCGAGTCCACTACGGACCTCTGTCTGAAAAAGGAGTGGCCTGCGTTCTGCGAAGAATATGTCGCACAGGTCCTTGCAAACTACAAGGGCGACCGCAATGTCCTCGGCTTCTTCTCCGACAACGAAATAACCCTTACCGAAGCCGGGGCTGAGGCATATTATAAAGGTATTCACGATGCCGTGAAAAAGTTCGATCCGAGAATGCTCTATTTCGGCAGCCGCGTGCACGGGTCCTACAAGAGTAACCAGACCATAATGACAGCCGCCGGCAAATGGTGCGACGCGGTTGGAGTCAATTATTACGGCGACTGGAGTCCCGACCTTACCGGCAAGATAGCCTCCTGGGCCGAGTGGATGCCGGAAACCCCGGTAATCATCACGGAATTCTATACGAAGGGAGAAGACTCGGGCCTTTCGAACCGCGGCGGAGCGGGTCTAATTGTCCCAGACGAACATAGCAGGGCGTACGCTTACCAGCACTTCACGCTCGGTCTTCTGGAAGCAAAAAATATCGCCGGATGGGTATGGTTCCGCTATATGGATGACCCCGAGAATGGCGACAAGCCTTCGAACAAGGGCCTTTTCGACAACGACTACGAGATCTATCCTTTCCTTGCGATGTATATGCGCAATATTAATTACAACGTTTACCGCCTGACAGAATATTTTGACAAATGACAAATCAAAAAACTAGCAAAAAGCAGTACATCCTCTCAATGGTGATGCTGGGCAGCCTGTTCTTCGTGTTCGGGCTTGTCTCCTGGGTCAACAGCATCCTGGTGCCGTACTTCAAGGTGGCCTGTGAACTTAAGACGGAGGTTCAGGGCTATCTGGCACAGTTCGCCTTCTATATCGCCTATCTGGTTATGACAATCCCGGCCTCGGCCCTGCTGAGCCGCGTAGGCTACAAGAAGGGCGCGAAGATAGGCCTCTGGATACTCGCCCTCGGCGCGTTCCTCTTTACTCCTGCTGCACTTACCAGGACATACAACCTTTTCCTGCTGGCCCTCTTCACGATGGGCACCGCCCTGGCAATCCTGCAGACTGTAGCCAATCCGTTCGTGACTATCATCGGCCCCATCGAGAGTGCTGCCAAGCGCATAAGCATAGTGGGTATATGCAATAAGGCCGCCGGAATCCTGGCCCCCATCATCTTCTCGGCGATAGTCATTGCCCCGAACAAGGCCAAGATGGACCTTATTCAGAGTGGAATCCTCGTGGGTGCCGACAAGGAGGCTGCCCTGAACGACCTGCTGCGCGGAGTGATTCCTCCCTATCTGGTGCTGGGCGTGCTTCTGATTATATTCGGAATAGTGTTCTACCGCTCCTCCATTCAGGATATCAACCCGGCCAAGACTTCAACGAAGGAGGGCGAAGGACGCCGGTCGATACTTTCATACCCTTATCTTGTGCTGGGCGTGCTCGCTCTTTTCTGCCATCTCGGCACACAGGCGCTGAGCGTCAACACCATAATCGGCTATGCAGGAACGGCCGGGGTGGCCAATACCACCATCTTCCCGTCGCTTACGCTGGCCTGTACCCTGCTCGGTTATTTCCTCGGCGTGATTCTGATTCCGAAGGTGCTCAGCCAGCAGACCACGCTCAAGATATGCACGAGCCTCGGCCTGATTCTTTCCGTCCTGGTTATGGTTCTCAAGCCGGAACAATCCGTCTGGTGCCTCGTGCTTATGGGAATTCCCAACTCGGTCATATACGCCGGCATATGGCCCCTTGCAATCCACGACCTTGGAAAATGGACTAACCTCGGCTCGGCTATTCTTGTGATGGCCCTTTGCGGAAGTGCGATATTCCCGCTCATATATGCCTCCATCGCCGATGCAAGTGCATCGCTTCATACTGCGTACTGGATACTCATACCCGCCTTCGCATATATGATTTTCTATGCGTTCGCAGGACATAAAATCAATAAATGGTGAAAACTCTGATCAAAAACGGCCGTATCATCACCCCGGACGGCATTATCGAAAACGGATCCGTCCTGATTGAAGACGGGGTTATCAAAAGCGTTGCGGCATCAACCGGGGCCGTTACCGCAGATGAAATCATCGACGCCGAAGGGCAGTACGTGAGCCCCGGATTCATCGATATCCACACACACGGTGCCGGCGGTGCCGATTTTATGGACGGAACTGTCGAGGCTTATTGCACCGCGACGCGTATGCATGCCACGCACGGCACAACGCTGCTCTACCCGACCACCCTCACCAGCACCAACGAAGCGTTGTTCGAGTCGTTCGAAACCTATCGCGCCGCCCTCAAGGCCAATACCGACGGCGCTCAGATGGGCGGAATGCACCTCGAGGGACCGTATTTCGCTCCGGCACAGGCAGGAGCGCAGGATGCCAGGTATCTGCGCTGCCCCAGCCCCGAAGACTATGGCGGGATAATCCGCCGCGGTGGCGACCTGCTCAAGCGTTGGAGTTTCGCGCCCGAACTTGACGGCGCGCCCGAGTTTGCCGCCGAACTGCGCAAAAGGGGTATTCTCGCTTCGATCGGCCACACCGCCGCCACTTTCGAAGAGTGTGACGCGGCATACAGGGCCGGCGCGGCGCATATGACCCACTTCTTTTCGTGTATGAGCACCATCACCCGCCGCAACGCAATGCGCTATGCCGGCACGGTCGAGTACGGCTACTATCAGGACGGGATGAGCATCGAACTTATCTGCGACGGCATTCACGTCCCCGAACCGTTGCTCAAACTGGTTCTAAAGATTAAGGGAATCGACCGCATCGCGCTGGTGACCGATTCGATGCGCGCCGCCGGAATGCCCGAAGGCCCCAGTATCCTCGGCGGCCTCAACGGCGGGCAGGAGGTGATAGTGGAAGACGGCGTAGCCAAGATGCCGGACCGCAGCTGTTTCGCGGGAAGCGTCGCAACGACCGACCGTCTCGTGCGCACAATGGTGGCCAAAGGCGGCGTGACAATGGCCCAGGCCGTGCAGATGATGACGCTCAACCCCGCCCGCTTTATGGGCGTGGCCGACCGCAAGGGCTCGCTCGAGGCCGGCAAGGATGCCGACATCGTCATTTTCGACGAGGGCGTGAACGTGGCCCGCACAATAATTAATGGTAAAACAATTTATATCAAATAATTATGCTCAAGAAAGAATTCAAGGCCGGTCTTATGACCGTCAAAGTGTATGACACCCGCAAGAATATGGGCCTCGAGGCCGGCAAGGAAGCCGCGCAGTATCTTCGTGACCTTCTTGCCCGCAAGGAAGAAATCAACGTTGTTTTCGCAGCCGCGCCGTCGCAGAACGAGTTCCTCGCAACTCTCGCCGAAGAGAGCGGCATCGACTGGAGCCGCGTCAACGCGCTTCATATGGATGAATACGTAGGTCTTCCCGCCGATCATCCAGCCGGATTCGGCAATTTCCTCAAGAGGGCCATCTGGGACAAGATCAACTGCAAGAGCGTAACCCTCATCGGTTGTGAGAAGACCGCCGAGCAGGCCGTCGCCGACTATGACAAAGTTCTTCGCGGACGCAAGATTGATATAGTTTTCTTCGGCATCGGCGAGAACGGCCATATCGCTTTCAACGATCCCGGCGAAGCCGACTTCAACGACCCGGCGCTCATCAAGAAGGTGAAACTCGACGAGGTCTGCCGTATGCAGCAGGTTCACGACGGCTGTTTTGCAAGCATCGACGAAGTTCCCCAGTATGCGCTGTCGCTTACAGTTCCCGAACTTATGAGCTGCGACAAGGCTTTCGTCGTTGTTCCCGCTCCCGCCAAAGCCAATGCCGTCAAGGCAACCATCGAACACGAGATATCCGACCAGGTGCCCAGCACAATCCTGCGCCAGCACCCGGATGCAACGCTTTATGTCGATTCCGATTCTGGAAAATATATCCTGTAGAATGATCCGATTTGCGCATATTGCCTCACTTGCGGCGGCGCTGCTTGCCTGTTCCTGCGGCCCGCAGGAGCCTTCGCGCGGCACACCCTTCGAGAACATCAACATACACAGGCCGGGCGAAGATACTCCCGACGACTGGACCGGCGAAGCTCCCGAGGGCGCGGTGAAGGCCGCGGAATTTTCGGAAACCCAGCTTGCAAGGGCTGATGAGTTCCGCAAGGCCAGCACCTCCAAGGACACGCGTAACGGGGTTTATGTGTACAGCGTAACGGCCACGGCCTACGGAACCGCACCGGAAAAGCTTGCGGCCAGAATAGCCGTCCTCGGGTTCAGGGATGTGTATCTAAGCCCCGGTTCGTCGGCTGTCAGCAGTGCATCGCAGTGGCTCCGGACGTTCATCTCCTCCTGCCACGGATACGGAATAGATGTTTATGCGGTCAAAATCTCCGACATTTCCATCCTCGCTTCGGAATCGAAGGCGGGCGACGAGGTGAACAGCATACTCAACTACAATAAGAAGGTTCAGGCAAAGGAGCGATTCGATGGCATTTCGGCCGATCTCGAAGCCCACACGGCCAAAAGCGGTGTAACCGTAGGCGGAACGAAATACACCTGGGACAGTTCCGCCAACTACGGCAAAGGCAAGGACAACGATATGCTGCTGAAATACACCATCGAACGCCTGGCCTCCGCCTCGGAGCAACTGCACGGCAATTCTCTCAAACTCAACGAGGCCTACTGGTACAACTATCAGGTCTATTACGATAAAGGCCAGTTGAACTACGGTGCCGCCGACCAGTTCCTGGCCCACTGCGACTGGCTTGTGGATATGGCCTATGCGGCTACGTCCGAAGCCATCTGGAACAAAAGCGAACCGGTGCTCAAGGCCGCCTCGGCGGAGAAATCCGTAAGCATCTGCCTCAAGGTCAAAATCAACCAGTCATCAAGCGACTCGCTGCTGCCAAAGGGTTGGCAGTATCTGCTTGACAGTTGTAAGAGCCTGCTCGAAAAAGGCCGTGCCTATGCCTCGTTCCGCGGGCTTGACCAGTTCACCTTCGAAGGCCTTGAACAGATGATGAATAACTGAACAACCATCAGCAAATGAAAAGATTGATAACATTATTGATGATTCTTGCCCTGTCTGCCGGCACGGCTGCATCTGCCCGCGATATCGTGGTCAGCGGCAAGGTCAGCGAAGTTTCGGAAGATTCCGGCAGCATGCCCGTCGTCGGGGCGATGGTGCTCGTCAAAGGCACTTCGACCGGCTCTCTTACCGATGCCGACGGGCACTATTCGATAAACGCTCCGGAGGATGCCGTACTGCTCTTCTCCTCTCTCGGCTACGAAGATGTGGAAGTCGCTGTGGCAGGCCGTTCCGTCATTGACGTTACGATGGCGCTTGCAAGCGAACAGCTCGACGAACTGGTATTCATCGGCTACGGTTCGGTGAAGAAGAGCGACCTTGTCACTTCGGTGGCTTCGGTGAGTACGGAGGATTTGAAACTCTACCCGGCCGCCACGGCTGCCGAAATGCTCAAGGGTAAGGCCGCCGGCGTTACGGTAAGTATGGCTTCCGGCGCCCCGGGCTCCGTTCCCACCATCACCATCCGCGGTTCGCGCTCCATCTCGGCCAGCAACACGCCGCTCTATATCATAGACGGCAGCGTGGCTTCGGATAACGAGTTCGCGATGATGAGCGCCGACGACATCGCATCCATCGAAATTCTCAAGGATGCGGCTTCGCAGGCCATCTACGGTGCTCGGGCAAGCGATGGTGTCGTACTCGTCACCACCAAGCGCGGCGAGGAGGGCAAGGCCCGCATCAGCTATAACGGCTATGCGGGAGTTCAGAGCCTCCATCGCAACTTCGAACTGTACAACGGCGACGAGTGGGTCGAACTCAAAAAGGAGATAAAGGCTCACGACAGCAATATGATTTATGCCTCAGACGTGGCCGTGAGCGACGCTCTTTCCGATGCGATGATGCTGGAGGCCTACAAGAACATCAACTACACCGACTGGGAAAGCCTGATGTTCAAGAAGGCGGCGTTCTACCAGAATCACGAACTGAGTGTGCGCGGCGGCTCGGACAAACTCAAGACAAGTGCATCGGTAGGATACTACAACCAGGACGGTATTCTGAAGATCAATTCCGGCTACGAACGCCTGAGCGGCAGGGTCAACATCGACTATAAGGCCCGCAAATGGCTGACCATAGGGGTGAATTCATCCTTCGGCTGGACCAGCCGCGACCTGCAGAACGACGCGTTCTACTTCTTCCTTACGCGCAGCCCTCTCGGACAGGCGTACGATGCAGACGGCAATCTGCTCGCCTACATCGACAGCCGTCAGGACAAGAACCCCATCTGGCAGGCCGAGCACGAGAAGCATCACACCGATGCCACCAACTACCGCATCAACGCCTTTGCCGAAATCAAGCCGTTCAAGGGCTTTTCGTACAGGCTCAACGCCTCCTATGCCAACAGGAGCGTCGAAGAGGGCCAGACGAAGGATTCGAAGTACCTTGGCGGAGGAGCAGTGGCATCCCTCTCCAACGATACGGTAGAGTCCAAACTCCTCGAGAATATCTTCAACTATACCGTTCCCTTCAAAAACGATAAGCATAAACTTACCGTTACGGCAGTGCAGAGCGTGGACAGCCGCCTGAGCCGCAACATAGTGCTCAAGACCGACAATCTGCCGGTTGACAAGAACTGGAACTTCGTTGCGAACGGCGAGATTACCGAATACGGGCGCAAATACAGCGTCAACAACCTCGTTTCGTTTATGGGGCGTGCGCAGTACAGCTACGATTCGCGCTATTTCCTGAATGTGGCTGTGAGGCGTGACGGTTCGAGCCGTTTCGGTGCCGAGAGCAAGTGGGGTAATTTCCCCTCTGCCGCAGCGGCCTGGAGGCTCGACAAAGAGGACTTCCTCAAAGAGGCCGACAAGGTCGATATGCTCAAACTGCGTGTCAGCTACGGTATCGTCGGCAACCAGAACGGCATTGACAACTACACCACGCTCGGCCTCGTGCAGCAGCAGGAGGGTGAGTTCGGCGACGTATATGTGCTCGGCTATCTGCCCGGTTCGCAGCTTTCGAACCCCAACCTCAAGTGGGAGCAGAGCGCCACGGCCAACATAGGCCTCGACTTCGGGCTCTTCGACAACCGCATCACCGGTGCTGTCGAGTATTACCGCACCCACACGACCGACCTTCTGGTGACAAGGGCCCTGAACGCCTCGCTCGGCTACAGCTCCATGCTCGACAACCTCGGCGAGACCAGAACTTCGGGCGTCGACTTCAACCTTTCGGCCGATATCATCCGCAGCAGCGAACTCAACCTGAGCACCTCACTCATCTTCACACACTTCACGAACAGGATTGTGAAAATTGACGACCAGGTGGATGAGAACGGCAAGCCTCTGAGCCAGCCCGGCAATGCCTGGATCATCGGGGCGCCTATCAATATCTACTACGATTACGAAAAGGCCGGCATCTACCAGTACGACGACTTCGAAGTGTTCGAAAACGCTGACGGGACCTACAGCTATCTGCTCTACCCGACCGTCGATACCGACGGCGACGGCATTCCCGACGCCGAACTCGGACGTACCGACGTCGTGTACCCCGGCGCCATCAAGGTAAGCGACCTCAACGGCGATGGCATCATCAACGAGGAGGACAAGCGCGTTTACAAGCGCGACCCCGACTTTACCGTCGGCTGGACCACCAGTCTGAAGTGGCGCAGTTTCGATATGAGTATGGACTGGTTCGCCTCGGTGGGCGGATATGTACGCAACCCTCTTCTCTATCAGGAAGAGTACGGCGGCAATCTTGCCGGAACCACCAACGGCCTGAAAGTGGATTACTGGACACCGTCCAACCCTACGAACGGCTGGCCGCGTCCGGCCTATGACAAGAAGATTCAGTATCTGTCGACCCTCGGCTATCAGGACGCTTCGTACCTGAGGCTCAGGACTCTCCAGTTCGGATACAGTCTTCCCCAGAAGGCCCTCAAAGCCTGCAATATCGAAAAACTGCGTGTCTATGTAACGGCGACAAACCTGCTCACTTTCACTAACGTGCTTTCGTACAGCCCCGAAGTGATGGGGAACAAATATCCTGAAACCCGCCAGGTGGTTTGCGGCGTAAATCTTACTTTCTAAGCCCGGTGAGTATGAAAAAGTATATAATTGCAATACTTGCGGTCCTGCCGGTCCTTGCATCCTGCAACGACCTTCTGTTCCTTGAAAGCGAGACCGCTGTTACCAACAACTACCTCTATTCGAGCAAGGACGCGCTTGCGCGCGCATCCCTTGCGCTATATGTCGTCGAAAGGGACAATGCCCTCGACGCTGACGCCGGCAACGACCAGACCGACCAGGGTATCCCTTATCTTATGAAGATGCTCGACGGAGGAACGGATATCTGTCTGTTCCGTGCCGGTGCGGGCGCCCCTATCTGGCGTGATTACTCCTTCATTGCCGACCAGCCTACCATAGACTTCTTCTGGAAATACCATTACAAGCTGATTGGCCGGGCAAATGAAATCATAGCCGCGGCGGAAAGCATCGGAACCGATGATAGCGAGGTCGCTACAATCAAGGCCGAGGCCTGTCTTACAAGGGCCAGGGCGTACTTCGACCTCTGGAAATTCTTCGAGAGGCTGTACCTCAACACCGAGCCCACAACAGTGGACAACCTGAAGCGCACTTATACCCCTGCGAGCCGCGAGGAGATTTTCACCCAAATGAAGAAAGACCTCGACTACGCGATAGACAATCTGCCCTGGAACCTTCCGAGCGCGTCGTCGGGCGTGATGTACGGCCGCTACAACAAGAATGTGGCTCTGCACGTGCGCGCCCAGGTTGCAATGTGGGAGGACGACTGGGACAAAGCCATTGCGCTGTGCGAACGCATCTTTACCGATGGAGCCGCATACAATTCGCTCGAGACGGACATCGACCGCGTCTTCCGTGCCGATGGGGGCGAGCTGCGCAGCAAGGAGATTCTCTTCTCGTACCAGTTCAGCAAGAACCTCGGCGGTGGCGGCTATGTGCTGAGTTCGGGTAACCTCCGCGGCCACGCGATAAACGTTTATGTAACGCCACAGCACAGGAGCGTTTTCGGCAACTGCTATGCAGAGGAAGGAGGATACGGTTTCGGCCGCATCTTCCCCAACAGCTACCTGCTGTCGCTTTACGACCAGAGCTGCGACAAGCGCTACACCTCATACTTCAAGCACGAATACACCTATCAGGACCCGGCAAGTTCCAACTATGGAACGGTTATCGACCCGAAGGCCCTCTTCGATGCCGGGAAACTCGATGCCGACAACGTCATCCGCTACACGCACGCTATGTGCATCAAGCAGGCTGACTTCTGGACAAATCAGGACCTTCCCACACGTCAGAGCAGTTTCCGCGACCTCGTCGTGTACCGTCTTGCAGAAACATATCTTATGTGCGCCGAGGCATACTTCCACAAGGGAGACAACACCAACGCTCTCAAGTATTTCAACAAGACCTATATGCGTGCCGGCAATCCCGAATTCACAGGAACGCTCACGCTTGACGACCTGCTTGACGAATACGCCAGGGAGTGCAGCTTCGAAGGTGTCCGCTGGCCCCTGCTCAAGAGGCTCGGCATACTTGGCGAAAGGGTACGTCTGCATCTTGGTGACAGCCAGGATGACGACCCCCTGCTGAAATACGTCCGCGCCAACTGCGACAACATTACGGCCGGCAGAAAGAACTTCAAGGACGGCAAACACGAAAAATGGCCCATCCCCAGCAACCAGCTCCTGCTGATGGGAAAAGAGAACTTCCCTCAGAACGAGGGATGGGAATAAAACCGTAAACAACCAATAAATAATAACAGATGAGAACAAGAAATTATTTGGCAATCGCAATGATTTGCGCGATGGCTCTCGCTTCCTGCAAAGGACCCGAAGAGCCTGCTTCCACAGCATCCTTCAAACTGGACAAGACGTCCGTTACTCTCACAGACGGCGACGCCGGCAGCGTTGACGTTATTTTCACGGCAAAGGACGTGAAACCCGTCGCCACCGTGGCTGCCGATGCGCAGGACTGGCTCGAGGCCAGTGTCTCGGCTCGTGCCATTACCCTTGTCTATGACCGCAACGAGACCGGTGCGTCACGTACAGGAAAGGTTCATATCGAGGCCGGAAGTCTTCCCGCAGTCGATTTCACACTCACACAGCCCGCGTATGTGGCTCCCACCGACAATGACCTCAAGATAGGCCAGGTAATCGGCGAAGGAGACGCGAAGGGTGTTATCTACTGGGTTGACCCTTCCAACCGCCAGAACGGAAAGGCCGTTTCGGTAGCGCGCACCACGGGCCTTACCTGGGGTCCTATGAACGATGAGACCGGCGCTGTCAGCCAGGTGAACGGAGGCGAGAACACCAAACTCCTCGCGTCGGCCGACTATGCCGCTGCATACTGGTGCTCGCAGTTGGGCGAGGGCTGGTATCTTCCCGCAAAGAGCGAGATGGTCGAGCTCTTCGGTGTATATAACGGAGTCGAGGGTTCTCTTGCAACCGTTGCACAGCCCAAGGACATCACCGATGCCGAGAAGCAGGCCCGTGCCGCGTTCGATGCACTTCTTGCAGAAGCCGGCGGCGAGGGGATGAATACCGCTGCCGAGGACAACAACGGCCAGTCTTACTGGACCAGCACCGAATATGACGGAGGTGCAGCCTGGTTCGTCCGCGTCGGCAAATACAATGTGGCTCACGACGTCGACAAATCTTCCACCAGCCGCTACGTGCGCTGCATCAAGGTTGTCGGCGAGTACAGTTATCCTACCGAGCCCGTTTCGCTCAGTGTTTCTCCCGCGACCCTTACCTTCGATGGAGAAGCTTCCAGCAAGGATGCGACAGCCAAGGTGGCTTTCGGAACCCTCACAGACGCTACGGTTGATCCCGAAGGCGCAGATTGGTGCTCGGCAAGCATCAGCGGCAACACCATCACCGTTACCGTAACCGCCAACTCAACCGGCGCTACCCGCAGGACTGCCGTCTATGCCAAGGCTGAAAGCACGTCCGACGCAGAACCCGTCACAAAGGAAATCGTTGTCGAGCAGGCAACTCTGGGCGGATACAAAGTGGGCGACGTCATCTACGAAGGCGATACAGCAGTAGGTATTGTATTCTGGGTGAACGACAAGGCCGATTCCGCAAAGATCGTGGCCCTCACGCGTTCCGAGAAGGTTGCCTGGGCTGTATCCGGAAGCACTTCCGGCGCAGATGTAACCGAAATCGGCTGCGACGACCCTGACTATGGCAAGCCCAATATGGACAAGATCATCGAGTTCGTAGGAGCCAACACCGCCGATATTCCCTGGCTGAGCTATATCACAGGTCTTGGCGAAGGTTGGTACTTCCCTGCACACAACGAGCTCAAGAATCTCTTCGCCGCTTATAACGGCACCACTTTCGGAGGCGCAAGCGTAAAGGTTTACGACAGCTGTACCGAAGCTGAAATTGCATCGCGCGACGCCTTCAACAAGGCCCTCACCGACCTTGGCGGCGATCCTATCGACGACAAGACCCAGTCCAACGGCGACCAGTACCTCTCAAGTGACGAGAGCAAAGAGAACCTCAACAACGGAACCGAAATCTATTCCGTACGCTTCGGCAAGGTAGCCCTCAACAAGGATACCGCAAAGAGTGGAACATCACGTTACGTACGTGCCATCAAACTCATCAGCAGCAAGTAAGCCGCTGAAACCATAAACAGGCAAAGGCTGACCCTCGTGGCCAGCCTTTGTTGTTTCATTTCTGCTCCCTCGCCGGGATTGCCCTGCGCAATGGGCGGCGTCAGATTCTCTTTATCGAGGCGCCGAGGGCGTTGAGGCGCAGGTCGATGTTCTCGTAACCGCGGTCGATCTGCTCGATGTTGTCGATCTGGGAGGTGCCGTTCGCGGACATTGCGGCAAGAAGCATAGCGATACCGGCACGTATGTCGGGCGAGGCCATCTTGCCGGCCTTGAGCGTGTGTTCGTGGTCGTGGCCGATGACAACGGCGCGGTGAGGGTCGCAAAGGATAATCTGCGCACCCATATCTATCAGTTTGTCCACGAAAAAGAGCCTGCTCTCGAACATCTTCTGGTGAATCAGGACGCTTCCCTTGCACTGTGTGGCCACCACCAGCATTACCGAAAGGAGGTCGGGGGTGAGGCCCGGCCAGGGCGCGTCGGCGATGGTCATAATGGAGCCGTCTATGAACGACTCGATCTCGTAACTTTCCTGTGCGGGGACAAAGATGTCGTCACCCCGCTGCTCGAGTTTGACTCCCAGACGTCGGAAGGCCTCGGGAATGATTCCGAGGTTATCCCACGACACGTTCCTGATGGTGAGTTCGCTGCGCGTTATGGCGGCAAGGCCGATGAACGAGCCGACCTCTATCATATCCGGGAGGATGATGTGCTTTGCTCCCTTGAGGCGTTTTACGCCGCTAATCTGGAGTTTGTTGGAGCCTACACCGACCATCATCGAGCCCATCTTCTGAAGCATAGCGCAGAGCTGCTGCACGTAGGGCTCGCAGGCTGCATTGTAAATGGTGGTCGTACCCTTTGCAAGACTGCAGGCCATTATTATGTTGGCCGTACCTGTCACCGAGGCCTCGTCCAGCAGCATATAGCAGCCCTTGAGCCCGTCCGGAGCGACGAGGTGGTATGCGCGGCGCACAGTATCGTACTCGTATCTGGCACCGAGTTTAACGAATCCTTCGATGTGTGTGTCCACTCTGCGGCGTCCGATCTTGTCTCCGCCCGGTTTGGGAAACCACGCCTCGCCGAAGCGGGCAAGCAGCGGGCCCACAACCATCATCGACCCGCGCAAGGCGGCGCACTTGCGCACGAACTCCTCGCTCTCGGCGTAGCTGCGGTCTATGTCGTCGGCCTGGAAACTGTAGTCGCCTTTGGAATGACGGGTAACCTTGACGCCCATATCCTGCATAAGCGCGATGAGGTTCTTTACGTCAAGAATCTCGGGGACGTTGGATATGCGCACGGTCTCGCTTGTCAGAAGCACCGCACTTATTACCTGCAGGGCCTCGTTCTTCGCGCCCTGGGGGACTATTTCGCCGCCGAGCTGCCGGCCGCCTTCAACAATGAATGAACTCATAATGTGGTCAGATATGTTCTACTTCCGGTTCAAGCGCAACGCCGAAGCGCTCGCGGACCGAGTCTTTGATTTTCTGTTCCAGGGCAAGAATCTCGTCCGGGCTTGCCTGGCCCGAGGCGTTGATTAGCACGAGCGGCTGGGTGTCGTGCACTGCAGCTCCGCCGAGACGGAAGCCTTTCAGTCCGCACTGGTCGATGAGCCAGGCTGCGGGCACTTTGATGAATCCGCCGTCGAGCAGATAATGGGGCACCTGGGTGTATCCGTCCGAGATGCGTGCGAACTCGGCCGCACTCACCACTGGGTTCTTGAAGAACGAGCCCGCACTGCCGATAACGGCCGGATCGGGCAGTTTGGCCGCCCGTATCGCAACCACGGCATTCCGCACGTCCATAGGAGTCAGCGTTACGGGAGCGGGTGAGGTCTCGTCGAGCCCCAGCGCTGCGCGTATGCCTTTATATTCGAGCTTGGGAGAGAATGTCCTTCTGAGGCGGAAGAGCACTCCGGTAATGATGTAGCGCCCCTTGAGGAGAGGGTCCTTGAAGATGCTGTCGCGATAGCCGAAGCGGCATTCCGTGGCCTTGAAAGAGCATTTTTCGTGGGTGATGGTGTCGTAGCAGGTGACCCCCGCGACAACGTTTCCGGCCTCGACTCCGTATGCTCCAACGTTCTGCACTGCGCATGCTCCCACGCTTCCCGGGATGGCGGAGAGGTTCTCCGCACCCCATAGTCCATCGGCGCAAGCCTTGGCGATGAAGTCGTCGAACTTCACCCCGGCACCCACGGCTACCGGGACACTGTCGCCGCCTACATCGAAATAGCGTATGTAGTTGATGCGGGAGTGCAGCACGGTTCCGGGAAAGTCGCGGGTGAAAAGCAGATTGGCACCTTCGCCTATGCTCATCACCGGTTGGGGAAGGGAACTGAAATCGAGGGACTTCAGCTCTTCGATGCTGTCGTATTCGATATAGAGGGCGCACGACACCTTCATCCTGAAAGTGTTGCACGCACCAAGGTCAAAGTTTTCGATACGCCTCATCGGAGCAAAGATAGCAAACTTATGCGATTTCCGCCACCTTCGCGGCGAGCTCCAGGAATGCGAGGCTTTCGGGCGCGGAGCCCAACGCGGCGCTTTCTCCACGGTCTCCGCCTTCGCGCACCGATTGCACGAGGGGAATCTGCGCAAGCAGGTCGAGCCCTGCCGAGGCGGCCATCTCCACGCCACCATCGCGCCCGAAGATATAGTAGCGCTCGTCCGGATGTTCCTCGGGTGTGAACCAGGCCATGTTTTCGATTATGCCGAGAATGCGTCGGTTTACATTCTCATTGCGGAAAAGGCTGATGCCGCGCCTCACGTCCTCGATGGCCACCTTGCCGGGAGTGGTAACTATCAGCGCCGACTCCATAGGGATGTCCTGGACCAGAGAGATATGGATATCGCCAGTTCCGGGAGGCATATCGATGAGAAGGAAGTCCAGCTCGCCCCAGTGAACCTGCAGAATCATCTGCTTGAGGGCGTTGCAGGCCATAGGCCCGCGCCAGATGAGAGCCTGGCCGCTGCCCGTGAAATAACCCACGCTCATCCACTTGACTCCGAACTTCTCTATGGGTTCCATCAGTTCGTGGCCCTCCTCTCCGCTTGCGAGGGGCTGTGCGCCTTCGGTTCCGGTCATCGTCGGAACGGATGGGCCGTAAACGTCGGCATCGGCGAGGCCGACCTTGTAACCCATACGCGCAAGTGCGCAGGCAAGGCCCACCGCTACGGTTGATTTACCCACGCCTCCCTTGCCGGAGGCTATGCCTATGATATGCTTCACGCCTTCGAGCTCTCTATTGTCGAGTTCGAGTTTCTTTTTTGCGGGTTTCTGCGCCTCGACCACGGCCTTCACGGCCGATGGGATACCGGGAAAAGCCCTGTTGAGGGCTGCGCGGGCCGCCCCTATGAGGTATTCCTGCAGAGGGTCGCGGTTCGGCCCGAAGCTGAGGGTGAGCTCTATGGCCCCGCCCTCGAGGGCAATGTCTTTGACCATGCCCAGTTCCACGATGCTGCGGCTCTGGCGGCCGGGGTGCAGGACATCCTGCAGTGCGTTCAATATTTCGTTTTCTGTCATACTATCAGAATAATGATGGTTCAAGTTCTTTGGGGTGGAAACTCTTGCGATGATGCTCCGTCTGTCCGAATCTCTTGATGGCCTCGATATGTTCCGCTGTCGGATAGCCCATATTCCGCTCCCAGCCGTAATGGGGAAACTTTTCCGCCAGCGCGCGCATATACTCGTCGCGATATGTCTTTGCCAGCACCGAGGCTGCCGCTATGCTTGCATAGGTGGCGTCGCCGTGCACCACGGTCATTGCTTCGAAGCCTTTCATAGGTTTCCAGCGGTTGCCGTCAACAAGGATGAAGTCCGGCCGCGGGTCGAGCCTCAACACGGCCCGCTGCATCCCGGTCACCGAAGCCCACAGGATATTGAGGCGGTCGATTTCGTCCACATCCACTTTCTCCATAGCCCAGGCCAGGGCTTCGCGCTCGATGATGGGCCTGAGCTGCTCGCGCGCAGCCTCGCTCATCTGTTTGGAGTCGTTCAGCAGGGGGTGGTGGAAGTCCGGAGGCAGGATGACCGCCGCCGCGAACACCGGCCCGGCAAGGGGCCCCCGTCCGGCTTCATCGCAGCCGGCTTCGAGCCGTCCTTCCTGCAGGAAGGGTTTGAGGGAGATGGTTTTTGCGGGCATTGTTGAAAAAGGCCGGTCAGGAGGCCGGCCTTTCGGGTTATTCATTCACAGTGGACTGAAGGAAGAGTTCGTCCATCTGTTCCTGGTCTATCTTCGAAGGGGAGTCGATCATCACGTCGCGGCCCTGGTTGTTCTTGGGGAAGGCGATGTAGTCGCGTATCGTCTCCTGCCCTCCGAACAGCGCGCAGACGCGGTCAAAACCGAATGCCAGGCCTCCGTGGGGAGGTGCGCCGAACTTGAAGGCGTTGATGATGAAGCCGAACTTGTACTCGGCGTCTTCCTTGCTGATTCCGAGAACCTCGAACATGCGGCTCTGCATATCGGCGTTGTGGATACGTATGCTTCCGCCGCCGAGCTCGGTTCCGTTGAGAACGAAGTCGTATGCGTTGGCGCAAACCCTTTCGAGGTCTTCCTTCCTGTCGGAGTAGAACCATTTCTCATGCTCGGGCTTGGGGGCCGTGAACGGGTGGTGCATAGCGTAGAAGCGCTGGGTCTCGTCGTCCCACTCGAGCAGAGGGAAGTCCACGATCCAGAGCGGAGCGAAGACCTTCGGGTCTCTGAGACCGAGTCTTCCGCCCATCTCGATACGCAGCACGCCAAGCTGGGTCTGGGTCTTGCGCTTTGCTCCGCAGAGAACCAGCACAAGGTCTCCGGCCTTGGCCTCAACCCGCTCGGCAACAGCCTTGAGCTGTTCGGGGGTATAGAACTTGTCAACGGAAGACTTGATGCTCCCGTCTGCGGCAATCTTGATATAGACGAGGCCTTTGGCGCCAACCTGAGGGCGTTTCACCCATTCGGTAAGTTCGTCGGTCTGCTTGCGGGTGTATTCGGCGCAGCCTTCCACGGCGATGGCGCCTATGTAGGCGCTTGAATCGAATACGCTGAAGCCGCAGCCCTGGACGAGGTCGGTGATTTCGTGTATCTTCATCCCGAAACGTACATCGGGCTTGTCGGAACCGTAGTTGTCCATTGCGTCGTACCAGCTCATCCTCGGGAGAGGGTTGGGGATATCGACACCGAGGGCGTTCTTGAACATAGCGCGCATCATTCCCTCGAAGGTGTTAAGCACATCCTCCTGCTCTACGAAACTCATCTCGCAGTCGATTTGCGTGAACTCGGGCTGACGGTCGGCGCGAAGGTCTTCGTCGCGGAAGCAGCGCACGATCTGGAAGTAGCGGTCGTAACCGGCAACCATAAGAAGCTGCTGGAAAGTGTGGGGGCTCTGGGGCAGGGCGTAGAACTCGCCGGGGTTCATCCTCGAAGGAACGACAAAGTCACGGGCTCCTTCGGGGGTGCTCTTTATGAGATAGGGGGTTTCGATTTCCATGAAGCCCTGGGCGTCGAGGTAGGTGCGTATCTCCTGTGCGAGGCGGTGACGCAGCGCAAGCGCTCTCTGCAGAGGTGCGCGCCTGAGGTCGAGATAGCGGTATTTGGCGCGGATGTCCTCGCCGCCGTCGGAAACCTCTTCGATGGTGAATGGAGGTGTCTGGGCTTTGTTGAGGACGTTAACGCTGTCTATCTTGATTTCGATATCGCCCGTGGGCATCTTGGCGTTCTTGGCCTGACGCTCCACGACTTCGCCGGTAACCTGGATGACCCATTCGCGTCCGACTTCGACTGTCTGTTCAGTGACGAGCTGCGTGATTCCATAGCGGTCGCGCAGGTCGATGAATGTCATTCCGCCGAGTTTGCGGACTTTCTGGACCCATCCGGCGAGGGTCACCTTGCGGCCCGCGTCGCTGATGCGGAGTTCTCCGCAGGTATTACTTCTATACATATCTGAAGTGAGTTTTTTCGGGTAGCAAATATACCAAAAATTGCCGTAACTTTACTATATTTACGGCGTAAACTATGGGAACGATTGAAACAGGCCGGCAAGGCGAAAATCTGGCGGAAATGTACCTTGTCTCACACGGGCACACAGTACTGGACCGCAACTGGCGCCACTCGCACCTCGAGCTGGACATAATAAGCATCGATGCGGGCGGAACGCTCTGCTTCGTCGAGGTGAAGACGCGGCGTGCCCCGGTTTCGGCCGACCCGGTTTCGAACGTTACCCGCAGCAAGATGGCCAGCGTCGCCCGAGCGGCCGCGGCCTGGCTGCACAGCGCTTCGGCGCGCCATAAACTTGCGGGAGCCGTCCCCGAAGTGCAGTTCGACGTGATAACAGTCGTGCTGAAGAACGGCGGCGCAGACATAAACTATTATCCACGGGCGTTTGTCCCGATGTTTTTATGAGCATTAACCACAATTACTGCGTAATAATGGCCGGCGGTCTCGGTACCAGGTTCTGGCCAATCAGCCGCAAGGCGCGTCCGAAACAGTTCCTCGACCTCAGCCACTCCGGAAAGTCTTTCCTGCGCAGCACATACGACCGCATGCTGGGCGTCGTTCCGGCGGAGAACATAATCGTCGTCACCCTGAAGGAATACCGCGACATGGTCCGCGAGCAGATTCCCGAACTGCCCGAAGAGAACCTCCTGCAGGAGCTTTACAACCGCAACACCCTTGTCTGCATCACCTATGCGGCGATGGTGCTGCGCCGGCGCGACCCCGAGGCCGTTATGATCGCCACCCCGGCCGACCACCTTATCACCGGTACCGGACTCTACCACGAAACCCTGCGCAAGGCTCTTGCCTATGCGGCTGAATCGGATAATCTCATCACCCTGGGCATAGTGCCTACCAGGCCCGATTCGAACTTCGGTTACATCCAGGTGAGCGGAGGCAAGAGGGCAATCGAAGAAGGCGAGCCTGCACCGGTGAAGACTTTTACCGAAAAGCCGGACAAGGAGATAGCGCGCGTATTCGTGGAGAGCGGCGAATTCCTCTGGAACTCCGGTATATTCGTCTGGAAGGCGGAGGCCATTCTCGAAGAAATACGCAAGTACGCCCCGATGCAGTATTCCCTCTGGCAGGAAACCGACGACATCGACCGCATATACACCGACAGTACGCGCATTTCGATAGACTATGCGGTGATGGAGAAGACGGACCGCGCCGTGGTTGTGCCCTGCCGTTTCGGATGGGCCGATATCGGTAACTGGGAGTCGCTTTACAGCTATGTCGGCAATCCCGACGAGAACGGCAATGTGACCAATGTCTCCGGCAAACACCTCTTCCGCGACGACCGCGGCAACATCATATTCAGTTCGAACGAGCGCAAGCTTATGGCAGTGCAGGGGCTTGAGAATATGCTTGTCATCAACACCAAGGATGTGCTTCTCATCTGCCCGCGCGACGAGAAGAAACTCAAGGACTACCTCGCCGAACTCGCGATGCCCGAGTTCGAGGAATACAGATAGCAGCGTTATGCAGGTTTTGAAATTCGGCGGCTCGTCCGTAGCGACCGCCACGGCCATATCACAGACTCTCGACACCGTTCTCGAAGCGGCGAAGCGCGACCGTGTCGTGCTTGTGTGCTCAGCCATAAAGGGATGTACCGATGCCCTCATTGCGGCGTCTTCGCTTGAGGGTGACGGGCGCGCAGCGGCCATCGCCGCCCTTTCGGACCAGCATTCGCTCATTGTCCGCCGGCTTTTCACCGGGGCGGAAAGGGAGATGCTGGGCGCAGTGATGGACGAACTTTTCGAGGACCTCGCCGCCGCCCCGTCCGAGGATTTCCAGACATTCGGAGAACTTTTCTCGACCAGGATAATCGCGCAGAAGCTTTTCTGCGAAGGGGTGAATTCGCTCTGGCTCGACTCTCGCGACCTCATACGCACGCGTGACGGGCAGGTTGTCATTGAAGACAGCTACCGCCGTATCCGCGAGGCCGTGGCGGCCCATCCGCAGGTGCGGATTTTCGTCGCGCCCGGTTTCATCGCGCGCGACGAGCGCGGTCACGTGACCACGCTGGGCCGCGGCGGCTCCGACTACAGCGCCGCCCTTTACGCCGCCGCTCTCGATGCAGCGAGCCTCCAGATCTGGACCGATGTCCCCGGAATAATGACAGCCAACCCCCGCGACGTCCACAGCGCCCTTACGGTCAAATCGATGTCATACGAGGCCGCCTTCTCCCTTGCCAAGAATGGCGCCAAAGTCCTTTATCCGCCTACTGTAATCCCTGCCGCCGAAGCCGGCATAGACATAGAGATACGCAACACCTTCGCTCCCGCCGGGGAATACACCGTCATAGGCTCGGAGCCTTGCGGGAACTGGGTGGGTGTAACATCCGCCGACGGACGCATCACGCTCGTTGCCGACTTTCCATTCCCCGTCTCATCCACCCTCGCCCGAGTACGAAGCGTGCTTGCTTCGGAAGGCATCCCCGTGAAGTCGGTAGGCGTTCTTGACGACGGCGTTCAGGTCGAAGTCGCTCCCCAGCTCGGGAACACGGCTCTCAAGAGCCTGCACAGGGAATTCTTCGAGCGCAACAGCCAGGGTGAGGTAAATCTGTATGTAGCAGGAATGGGTGCCGTGGGAACCGCGCTTGTCGAACTGGTCCGCCGCAATTCGGCCGCGCTTGCCGAAAAGACGGGCAAGACCCTGCGCATTGCCGCATTTGCTTCGCACGAAAGCGAGGACGGCGAGTTTTTCTCCAAAATCCTCGCCGAGGCCCCGCGCCATTCCATCTTTGTCGATTGCACCGACAGCGAAACGCTCTGGAAATGGTACTCTCCGCTGCTCGAAGCCGGCATCGACGTTGTCAGCGCCAACCGCCGCTCGCTCGCCGTACCCTATGTCAATTACCGCGAAATGAAGGCATCCGCCTTGAGCGAAGGTACGTTCCTCCGTTACGAGACCACGGTCGGGGCTGCGATGCCCATTCTGGAAAGCCTTGCCCGCTGCGCAAACTCCTCGGACGAGATAATCTCGCTCGAAGCGGTGGTTTCCTGCACGCTCAACAAGATTCTCACAAGCTCCGAACCTTTCGCCGACGCGCTCCGCAAGGCCCAGGAGGCCGGACTCACCGAAAAGGACCCTTCGGCCGACCTTTCGGGCCGCGACGCTTTGCGAAAGTTGCTCATCCTTGCCCGCGAGGCCGGAATCGCCCTCGAAGAGAGCGACGTCGAAGTTGTCCCGGTGCGTGGCGACGAGTCCTTCTCCAAAGGTTCGCGCTTTGTCGCCAGCCTCGCGAAAGACGAGTCCCGGCCACTTGGCTACCGCGCTCGAATCGCGCTCGAAACCGTGCCCGAAGACCATCCGGCCTATAGCCTGCAGGGCACCGAGAACATGATAATCATACGCGGCGAGTTCCATCCTTCGCCCCTCATAATCCGAGGCGCCGGCGAAGGTGCCCGCCAGGCCGCTTCGAGCCTGCTTAACGATATACTTCGATGATAGATACCGCACTTTTCGAAAAGATTCTGTCCATTGACAGCACCAGCGGCCGCGAACGCGCGCTTGCCGACTTCCTCTATGAGGCGGTGGACGCGCCGTCGAAGCGCATGTTCGAGCTCGCTGACGGTTCGGCGAACCTGCTTTTCAGCTGGGGCGAGCCGAAGGTCGTGTTCTGCACGCATATTGACACCGTCCCGCCCTATCTGCCGCCCGTTTTCGATGGCGATGTCGTCCGTGGCCGCGGAGCCTGCGATGCCAAAGGGCAGATAATATCAATGCTCGCGGCCTGTCACGAACTTGCAGCAGAAGGGAAGGAGGGCTTCGCCCTTTTGCTCTTGAGCGGCGAAGAGACCGGTTCGTTCGGGGCAAAAGCCTTCAGCGGCAGTCTCGAGGCTCCGCTTCTTGTGATAGGCGAGCCCACAGGCAACCGTCCGGTAAGCGCCTCGAAGGGAACACGCAGTTTCGATGTGCATTTCGAAGGGGTTCCGTTCCACAGCGGATACCCCGAAAAGGGTCGCAGCGCGGTGGATATGTTCCTCGACTTTATGATATGTCTCGAGGTTGAGGCTGAATTCCCGCGGGACAGGGAACTTGGCGAAACCACCTGGAACGTGGGTGAACTGCACTCTCCCAATGCACAGAACATCCTCAGCCCGGCCCTGGACTGCCGCATTTATTTCCGCACCACCTTCGCTTCGGAGGCTGCGGTTGACAGATGGATGGCAAGGCGGGTGCCCGGCGTGACGGTCAGTCCCCGCGGCGGAGATGCCCCGGCGCATTATTTCGTCCCCGAAGGGATGAAGGGCGCACCGGCGGCGTTCGGCAGCGATGCTCCGCACCTTGCAGGCTTCGCGAAGAAGATGATATGCGGCCCGGGCTCCATTCTGGTCGCCCATCGCGATGACGAGTCCGTCAGCCAGGCCGAACTCGAAGAAGCGGTAGAAATCTATAAACAAATCTATAACACAGTACTATGAAGGTAATAGTTAGCGGATATGGCAAGATGGGCCATATGATCGAAGGCATCTGCCTTCGCAGAAACATAGACGTTGTCGAGTGTTCAGAGGATATCTGCTCGGTAGATCCGGCAGTAGCGAGAGAGTGCATCTGCATCGATTTTACCACCCCCGATGCGTGGAAGGCCAATTATGCCTGGATTGCGGCAAATTTCAAGGCCGCGGTTGTGGGAACCACCGGCTGGGACGCTCAGCGCGACGAGGTGTTTGCCGAATTTGAAAGGAACGGCTGTCCGCTCATATATTCATCGAATTACTCCCTCGGTGTGAACGCCGTTTTCGCCGCTCTCGAAAAGATATCCAAGACACTCTCGGGCGCCGGCTACGTTCCGCACATCGAAGAACTGCACCATGCCGCCAAGCTTGACGCGCCCAGCGGCACGGCAAAGAAAATGGCCGAGATAGTCGACCGCGGGATGGGTATACGCCCCGACATTACGTCCATACGTCAGGGCGATGCCGCGGGTACCCATACAGTCAAGTTCAAGGGCCCTTACGACAAAATCAAAATCTCGCACGAAGCTTTCTCGCGCGAGGGTTTCGCCGAAGGCGCTGTTGTTGCCGCCGTGCTTGCCAGCACTCTTCTCGACGGTGTTCACGAATTCAAAGACCTCATCTTATGATAGAACTCAAGGGACTCGGAACGGCACTTGTCACCCCGTTCCTCGAAGATGGCAGCATCGATTATGACGCCTATGCCGCTCTGATAGACAGGCAGGTGGCCGCCGGAGTCGATTTCCTCGTGCCACTTGCTACGACGGGCGAAACCCCCACCCTCTCTGCCGAAGAGAAGAAAAAACTGCTCGCCATAACGAAAGCGCACGCCGCGGGCCTTCCCCTGCTTGTGGGCGCCGGCTCCAATTCGGTGCCCGGCACGCTTGCCAATATGGAACTTCTTGCCGGACTTGGTGCCGATGCCTGGCTTGTTGTGGTTCCGTTCTACAACAAGCCCACACAGGAGGGCCAGTACCGCTATTTCTGTGAGATAGCCCGCCGCTCCTCTCTTCCCCTCGTGCTTTACAACGTGCCCGGCAGGACTGGGGCCAACATGCTTCCGGAAACCTGTCTGCGCATTGCGCGCGATTGCCCGAACGTCATCGCAATCAAGGAAGCGTCGGGCAAGATCGAGCAGGTTCAGGCCATACTCGACGGCGCTCCGGAGGGATTCTGCGTGCTCAGCGGCGATGATGATATGACCTTCGATATGATGAGCCGCGGTGCGGCAGGCGCCATTTCCGTGGCTTCAAACATAGAGCCCGAGGCCGTGGGCGCACCGATACATCTCATGCAGGAGGCCGCCCTGGCCGATGACCCCGAGCAGGCCGAAACAATGGTTGCCGCAGCCTCCGAACTTGACGAAGACCTGCAGCCCCTCTACAAAGCCTGCTTCGTTGAGAGCAATCCCATCCCCGCAAAAGCTGCCCTCGCCCTCAAGGGCCTCTGCACCGCCGCTATGCGCCTCCCCCTGGTAGAAGCCTCCGAGAGCACAAAGACTCTCATGAAAGAGATTTTGAAATGAAAGAATACAAGACACTTGACGAATTCCTGGACGCGCTGGAGCGTGCCGAAATAAGGGTTGCCGAGAAGACTCCCGAAGGCTGGAAGGTGAACTCCTGGGTGAAGGAACGCATCCTTCAGGGCTTCCGTGACGGAAAGGTTACGGATATGTCCGAAGGCCAGTTCCCTTTTTTTGACAAGGATACCTATCCCGTGCGCCGCTTCAGCAAGGAAGACGGCGTGCGCATCGTTCCCGGAGGCACATCCATACGCCGCGGCGCCTATGTGGCTCCCGGAGCCATTGTGATGCCGCCCGCATACATCAATGTCGGCGCTTATGTCGGCGAAGGCACAATGGTGGACAGCCACGTCACCATCGGCTCCTGCGCTCAGGTGGGCCGCAACATTCACATATCGGCCTCAACCCAGATAGGCGGTGTTCTGGAACCGGCCGGCGCCCTTCCTACAATCATTGAGGACGGAGCATTTGTCGGGGGCAACTGCGGTATCTACGAAGGAACCATCGTTCAGGAGGGTGCCGTGATTGCTTCGGGCGTCATCATCACCTCTTCGACGGCTCTGTTCGACGCCACCAGGGGCGAGTTCGTACCCAAGACTGCGGACGGACGGGTAATCGTCCCGAAAGGCGCTGTGGTTGTGAGCGGGTCGCGCCCCATAACCAAAGGCCCTTCCGCCGGCAGCGGAGTGCATCTCTACTGCCCGGTAATTGTCAAGTGCCGCGACTCGAAGACCGCCGGCAGCGTGCATCTTGAAGACCTTCTCCGATAATAAGTATGGCCGTCGTTCTTCATAAATACTCCGGAGCCGGCAACGACTTCATCATTATCGATGGGAGGGATGCGGATGTTTCCGCGTTCCGCCGGCCGGAGCGCATCAGCGCGCTTTGCGAGGAGTATTTCACCGACGGGCTGATGATCCTTTCGCGCTCGGAGCGCTACGACTTCCGTATGGAGTTCTTCAACCCCGACGGCAGCGGCGGAATGATGTGCGGCAACGGAGGCCGCTGCATCGTGGCCTTCGCCCGTGCTGTAGGAGTGCAGAGCGGCAGCGGCTCGGATAGCATAAGCCGTATCGGCCTTCATCCCGAGACCTATCTTTTCGAAGCTCCGGACGGGCTGCATACCGCCGACATAATCCGCACCGAAGGCTCGCGCGCCATTGTCCGCCTGAAGATGAAAGACGTGCACGAAGTGGTGCGCTGGGACGCTCTTCCCGACGTGCCCGGGGCCGAAGGCTGGTTCCTCGATACAGGAACGCGGCATTTCGTCAGTTTCGTTCCCGATGCCGCCAAGGCCGACCTTGCCCGCGACGGGCGTGCCATACGATGGAGCCGCGCCTTCGCCCCGCAGGGCGTGAATGCCAATTTCGTTTCGGTGGAAGGCCCCGGAGAGTTGCGTGTGCGCACTTTCGAAAAGGGCGTGGAAGGTGAGACTCTCGCCTGTGGAACCGGACTTACGGCAAGTGCTATCGCAGCCTGTTTCAAGGGAGAACCGCCATACAGGCACGCAGGAAGGCGTATGCGCTATCTGCTGCACGCGAGGCGCGACGACCTGATGGTCGATTTCGTATATATGCAGATTGTCGATTACCGTCGCCGCGAAGCCACTTATTCTGCGGTGGATGTGTATCTGATCGGCCCTGCGGAAGAACTCCCGCTGCAGTAACCCTATTCGAAGGTGACAATCGTGACTCCGCTTCCTCCGAGGCGGATGTCTTCGTCGTTTGCCGAGGCCACTCCGGGTACGGTGCGCAGGTACTTCTGAATCTCTTCCCTCAGGACGCCGGTGCCCTTGCCGTGTATGATGCGCACGCTTCCCATTCCTAGCATTAGTGCGTCGTCGATGTAGCGGGTGACGATATTCATGGCGTTCTCGAGCCTTTCGCCGCGGATGTCGATTTCGGGGCTGAAGGCCAGACGTCTTTCCCTGAGGCCTTCGTCTTCCTTGCGGTAAACGGGGGTGAAGGTCTTTTTCGCCGCCTCCTTGTACTCGTTGGACGATATGCGCTCAACGCGTTCCGGCGTGAGTTTGGTGGAGATATTGCCTATCGCCACATTTACCCATTTGGGCGACACTCCCCTCACTTCGCCCACCATTCCGTTCGATTTAACGCGTACCTTTTCGCCTATCTTGAGCGGGGCGGAGCGCCATTTGAGCTCGCGCTCCTCTTCGGGTGATATGCTTTCGGACTGCTTCGGGTGGCGTTTCTGGAGCTGCGAGAGCTTGCGCTCTATGTGGTCTTCGCGCGTCTTTTTCTGCTCGAGGGCGGCCACGAATCCCTGCAGTTCGGCGCGGGCGTCTTTCGTGCGTCCTTTCTCGGCCTGAGCTTCCTTTATGTCGCGGATGGTCTTCTCTACCTGGGCGCCGGCTCCGCGGACTATGTCCTCGGCCTCTTTCTTTGCGCTTTCGAGAATCTCCTTGCGGCGGAGTTGAATGTCGAGGAGCTCTTTTTCGTAGCGCTCGGTGAGTTCGTCGAGCGACTTGTCCTTGTGCTGGACGCGCTGAATCTTTTCGTCCAGAACCCTGCGGCCGCGGGCTATGCGGCGCAGGTTGCGTTCGATGTCCACAAACTCTTCTCCGGCGCGCTTCTCGGCGTCCTTGACCAGGTCTTCGGGCAGCTGCATCTTGCGGGCAAGTTCGAAGGCGAACGAGTTTCCGGGGACACCTATTTCGAGCTTGAACATTGGAGCGATGCGCGATGTGTCGTAAAGCATGGCGCCGTTTATTACGTGAGTATCGGGTCCCGAGGCGTAGAGTTTGAGGTTTGTGTAATGGGTCGTTATTACGCCGTAGGCTCCGGCCTCGTCGAGCCGGGCGAGGATGGCTTCGGCTATTGCGCCTCCGGCTGCGGGTTCGGTGCCCGAACCGAACTCGTCTATTAGCACGAGGGTCTTGTCGTCGGCGGTGCTGACGACCTCTCTCATGTCGGACAGGAAAGAACTGTATGTACTGAGGTCGCTTTCGAGGTTCTGGTCGTCCCCGATGCTTACAAGTATGCGCTCGAAGACCATCAGTTCCGAACTCTCCGACGTCGGGATGAGCATTCCCCATTGGAACATATACTGCAGCAGCCCGACCGTCTTGAGACACACCGACTTGCCGCCGGCGTTGGGTCCCGAAATCATCAGGATGCGCTTTTCGGGAGTGAGCGTTACCGTCAGGGGGCAGATCTGCCCGCCCTCGGCCTTCAGAGCCTTTTCGAGCAGAGGGTGACGCGCCTTGCGGAGGCTCACTTCCCCCTCGTCGGAAATGACCGGCATCCCGGCCGCGAAATCGAGGGCGGTCTGGGCCTTGGCGATGAGGAAGTCCAGTTCGCCTAGGATTCTTGCGGTGCGCAGCAGTTCGGGGACCGAAGGGCGAATGTATTCACTGAACGAATACAGGATGCGCGAAATTTCGCGGGCCTGCTCGAAGCGCAGCGAACTTATCTCGTTTTCCAGCCGGATTATCTCGACCGGCTCGATGAATGTGGTCTTGCCCGTAGCGGAAACGTCATATACGAATCCGGCCAGGCGGCGTTTCTCGGAAGTGTTTACGGGGATGAGGAAT
>JAZLKT010000023.1:0-2448 GCA_045597785.1 Candidatus Cryptobacteroides sp. | reverse complement strand
TTTAGCAAACTGCTGGTTTCAGCCACTCACCCACCTCACCAGTTCCACCTTTTTCAGGTCAACTTGATGACGGTTTCAAGACCGAAATACCAAGGTTGGACTGCAAATATACAACATTTTTCTTTATTGCAAGGGCTTTTCGTCAAATCATATCCTTGACTTCCTCATAAATTAGACCACAAAGCCGCGCAAGCTGTTTGACTGAACTGCTATATTTTGCACGAAGGGCACGGGCCACCCGAAGCCGCTGCCCGGTGTTCATAGTATTCATCGTCGCGCGCCCATACATCTGTCTGCAGATCTCGATCCTATGCTGACGCATCTCCTGCATCGGGATCGACAGTCTGGAAACCTTTCCCTCACGGCTTTCCACGTCGCTTTCCCTGCAGGAGCAGAGGAAATAATTATACCCCGAAACCGTCCTGAAAACGCGTTCGACCAAGTCCACAGCAACGTACTGCTGCGGCAGCACCAGGCCGTCGATCAGGGAATCGGAATTCTTATCCACCATTCTGGATTTCAGCGCTTTCCGCCGTTCGAGCGTCGTCAGTTCGAAAAGGGCAGAAGCCTCCGGACGGGTTGCCATGGACCATGGCAGATCTCTGTGGAAGTACAGCGGTCCCGAGGACCATGGGTAGTTCCAGGGAAGGTAGGGCAGACCTGCGACCGTGGGGTTTCTGACGACATAGCAGATCGCTGTCTTGAGGTAGCGGTCCGAGTCGATTTTCTGATAATTGACGGGCACGCCGGAAAGCTTGTTGGAATAGCCATAGCGCATGTGGAGGCCACGGGAAATCCTCGCGACGAGGTCGTGTATGAAGCGATTGCATTCCCCGAATTCACCATAGAGGATGAAGTGGAGATGTGTGTCCATCAGGACGAACGCCAGGATTATCACCTTGTACTTCCTCAGGAGCACGTATATGCCGTTCATGGCGTCACGGAAGTCCCGCTCATCATAGAACATCGCGTCCACCGCATTGCCGTCGGTGCTGAAGTGCCAGCAGTTCCGCACCGGGATGTTCTGCCCTTTTACCCACTGCCGGTTCAGGCCGAGGTCCGTTTCAATCTGGAGGCGATCCGCCTCGGACAGAAGGAAGGTCGGGGACGGCTGCTGGAGGGTCGGTTTGGCTGATTTCATGTGCGGTTTGGTGTGATGGATTTGGCGGATGGGGCGCAGGGGCGAGCCGTCCCGTCGGACACAAATGTATCACATGCCCGCAATGAGTACAAGAGGGAAGCAGGCAGGGCTGTCAGAAAATCAAGAATCCTTACTTTTTCGCAAGAATCTTTACTTTCGGGTGCGGATTTCGGGACCGTTTTGTGTATGGCGGGGGAAGAAACCCCAGGCGGTACTGGTTTGAATGTCTTTTAGTCATAACAACTCCTCGTGTTGTGTCCAACTTTCGGGGAGCACGTCAGTTCCCGGGGCGGATCAGGGAAAATGGAGTTAGCCCGACTGATTTTTGGGAAGGCCTTACTTTTTGCAATTCGGTGTACGTACCGACCATCATTATAAGGGCCTGGAATGGCATTTCGCGTGCACACACAGGCCCAACGGGGGCATGAGTGCGCGACAATGTGCCACACAGCGCACAGAACACGGTTTTCCATGCACACCCTTTTGCAAAAACTAACGGAACTTGCGGAAAGCCGAGGAAACTGCCAAAAGCGGCCTGGCCGGGCAGCGGGGTACCGTTACTGCGTAACCGTCTCGAGGGTGACGCCGAGAAGGCCGGCGGCCTTGAGGGCGGAGAGGACGGTGCTGGCTTCGTCGATATCGGTCCAGTTGCCGAGGACGTAGGTGAGGGCGCCATCCTGGGTCTCGCGGACGAGGTCCTTGGTGGTAGCGTTGTTGATTGCGCTGAGGGCACTCTCGCTGAGGCGGCCGCCGTCCGGCTTGATGCGGATGCGGTAGTTCTGGACGATTGTCTTCTCAATCTGGCGGGCGGTGTTGACCGCAATCTTCTCGCCGTCGCGGAAGGCCACGATGACTGCGCTTGGGAAGCCGGCACGCTTGACTCTTGACAGTGCGCTGAGACAGTCGCTGTAGCTGCGGAAGAGTCCTGCGCTGTAGGCCTTCTTGCTGCCGTCCTTGCGGACAAATACAGGGCTGAGGCCCTTGAGGTCGCTTTCCTTGGCGTCTCCACTGGTCTTGCTGAAGATCTGGATCTGATAGAAGAGACCGTCTGGAAGGGTGTTGTCCTCTGCGAAGCGGCCGACCTTGAGCACCTGGAAGGTGTAGTCGAAGCTGCTCTTCGGCTTGGCGAACTGCATCTGTGGTGCCTGACCATATTCTGATTTGACGAACTCAAAGCCCGCGCCTGATCCAAGGCCTGCACCAAAGCCACTACCAGTTCCACGGCCAGCTCCGAAGCCACTGCCGGTTCCAAAGCCACTACCAGTTCCACGGCCAGCTCCGAAGCCACTGCCGGTTCCAAAGCCACT
>JAZLKT010000022.1:0-15147 GCA_045597785.1 Candidatus Cryptobacteroides sp. | reverse complement strand
GGCAGGGCCTTTGTAACCTCGATACCCTTGAGCAGCATCTCTAGAGCCTCGGCCCTGCGTCCCTCTTTCAGGAAGGCGTTGGCGCAGGTAAGGAACATCTGACGCACGTTCATCACGCCGAGGAAGGTGTAGCAGTTCTGGTAATCAACCAGATAGTCGGTGCGTGCGAGATTGTCCCAACTGTAGACCGAAGTCATCTTACGGTACAGTTCATCGGTGTCGCAATAGCCTATGTTCATACCCGAAATCCTGTTCTTGACGGGAACGAGACGGTATGAATATCCGGCATATTCAAGGAATTCCTTTTCGCCTATGTTGATTTCTCCGCCCATATTGAGCATATGTACCGGACGGCTCCAGTCGTAGCCGGCCATGAGGTCGAGGAAGAAAAGTTCGGGCTTTGTGATGAAGTCCTTGTCGGGCGATATCGTGAAGGTGATTGAGCCGGGGATGCGGTCGGCAAAGCGTTCGGGAACCAGCCCGCTCTTCAGAACGTTGGCTTTGTCCACGGGGATGGTCATCCTGCGGCTCGGCCAGTAATCTACCTTGCGTCCGCTCGAAAGGCCTACCTTCTCCCTGGGGTTGCAGAAAATAGCCACGGCCTCGGCAATGCTCATCTCGCCCTTGTCAACGATGGGGATATATTCGTTGTTGCCGTACAGATACTGGGTATGGGGTATCGACAGATTGAGCGGAGCCGACTCGTTGACGGCATAGAGCATCTGGTCGATGTGCCAGTCGGTGCCGAGCAGCGAGGTGTTGCAGATGCGTACGTCGGTGCGGGTCTCTTCGACTTCCTGTGCATACCACAATGGGAAGGTATCGTTGTCGCCGTGAGTGATGAGTATTCCGTCGGGGCCTACGGAGTTGAGGTAATTCGCTGCCATCTCCACTGCCGTGCGGCGGTTCGACCGGTCGTGGTCGTCCCAGTTCTGGGCGGCCATCAGGGCCGGAATGCCAAGCAGGAGTACGCCGGAAGCCAGGGCCACCTGAACCTCGTGCCTGCCTTTGAGCCACTCTGTCACCTTGCCGGCAACGGCAATTACGCCGAGACCGATCCATACGCAGAAGAAATAGAATGACCCCGCGTATGCGTAGTCGCGTTCGCGCACCTGATATGGAGGCTGGTTGAGGTACATTACTATCGCGATGCCCGTCATGAAGAACATCAGGAAAGTGAGCCAGCTGCCCCTCTTGTCGCGGGCGAACTGGAAGCAAAGTCCGATGAGACCAAGCAGCAGGGGAAGGAAGAAGTAATGGTTCTTGCCCTTGTTGTCGCCGAGTACCGACGGAGCATCGCTCTGGTCGCCGAGCCTGAGGGCGTCGAGGGGCTTGATTCCGCTCTCCCAGTTGCCGTGGAAGGCATTTCCGGGGGTGGGTGAATGTATCTCGTTCTGCCGCCCTACGAAATTCCACATGAAATAGCGCCAGTACATCCAGCCGAGCTGATAGTCGAAGAAATATTGCAGATTCGCCGCTCCATTGGGCTTGCGGTACTTGGCCCCGGGCACGCGGGTTCCCTTGCCGCGCGTGTACGACTGGTAGAACTCTTCGTAGCGGCCGTCGGGGCTGGAACTCCACATTCTCGGGAATATCATCTTGCCCGAAGGCCTGTAAACAGCCTCAACCGGTCCGTCGACCTTCTGATAATGGTCACGTCCGTCCTTGTCGGGAAGCGGAGCCCAGTAGCGGGTGGTCTTGAGGTCGTAGGGAGCATCGAAATACTGCCCGTAAACCAGAGGGGTCTTGCCATACTGCTCGCGGCTGAGGTAGCGCACCAGCGTGAAGGCGTTGTCGGGCTGATACTCGTTGGTGGGGGTCTTTGCCGCCGAGCGGATGACATCGATGCTGAACACCGAGAAGCCCACGATTATACAGGTGAGGCACAGCAGTGCCGTGTTCCAGAACACCTTTCCCTTGTCGAGGGTCCTGAAGAGTCCGAGGAAGCACAGCCCCAGCACCGCAATCATAAAGAAGGCCGCACCCGTATTGTAGGGCAGATGCAGCACATTCACGAAGAAAAGGTCGAAGTATGCGGCCAGTTTGGGCAGCCAGGGGATGATTACAAACAGAATCAGGGCGAGTATCACGACTCCGATGAGGAATATCTTCACCAGTTCGCCGAAAGTGAAGGGCGCGTTCTCGCGTTTGCGATAGTAATAGATGAAGACCAGTGCGGGAATTGCCAGCAGGTTGAGCAGATGCACGCCTATGCTCAGGCCCATCAGGAAAGCGATGAGCACGATCCACCGTCCCGAGCGCGGAGAGCCGGCCGTGTCGTACCAGCGCGTCATTGCCCAGAATACTGCGGCCGTGAAGAGGCTCGACATGGCATACACCTCGCCCTCTACGGCACTGAACCAGAAGGTGTCGGAGAAGGTGTAGGCCAGTGACCCCACCAGACCGGCTCCGAAGATGCATATCGCACCGGCAGTGCTGAACTTGCCGTCCGCGGCGCGGGGAACAAGTCTTTTCGCAAGCCAGACAATCGTCAGATAAAGGAAGAAGATGGTCAGGGCCGAGCAGAGCGCGCTCATCGCGTTGACCAGGATTGCGGCATGCATGTTGTCGCCCAACATAGTGAATACGCGGGCGAAAAGCTGGAAGACAGGGTTTCCGGGCGGATGTCCGACTTCAAGTTTATATGATGAGGCTATGAACTCGCCGCAGTCCCAGAAAGACGCGGAGGGCTCTATCGTGCACAGGTATGTGACGGCCGAAATAACGAAAGCGGCGGCCGCGCACACCCTGTTCCACAGGTTGAATCTGCTGTTTTCCATACGGGTGCAAAATTAGGATTTTGTAAGTAACTTTGCAAAAATTCGACCTCTATGGCAGACAACGACTGGAAAAAACGACTCGGCGTGGTGTTCTCCACAAACCCTGATTTCCAATACTCTTCTGTGCAGGACAAAGCTCCGGTACAGACTCCCGAGCCCTCCGCGCAGAGGCTCATCGTACGCATCGACCGCAGCGGTCGTGCCGGCAAGCAGGTGACTCTCGTCGAGGGTTTCCGCGGCAGCGAAGAGGACCTCGCGGAACTTGGCCGTACGCTCAAGGTCAGATGCGGGGTCGGAGGTACTGCCAAAGACGGTCAGATAACCATTCAGGGCGACAAGCGTGAGCTGGTCACCAATCTTCTCGTTTCAATGGGCTATAAGGCCCGCCGGGGCAACTGATGGACGCATTGCCATACTTCGGGCATCTGGAACTTGCTACCGAACCCTTCCAGTCGGCGCTTACCGCCGTGTCGTGGCAGGCGTTGTGGACGGAACGCCTGCTCGCTGCCGCCGCGGTGCTGGTGCTGGTCATCTGCGCGAAGGACATTGCCCTCATCTTCCCGCACACGCTCGATGCCCTGTTGAGGTTCAAACCCAACCGCACTATCCAGCACAGCTGGCATCTTTCCCGTTCGAGGGCCGTTGCCTGCATAGCCATGCTGCTTCCGTTCTGGATAATCGCAGCGCGCTATGCCATGGTGCCTTTCGGATGGTGGAGCCAGGGGGCCGCGATGGCCGCATATCTGCTGCTGCGCCGCGCCGCATGCGCCCTGCTCAGGAGCGGGAAACTCGCCGGCGAAGGCTGGAAGGCCATGGTGTTCAGTCCCCTGACCGGATTTGTCCCGCTCGTAATGCTGATGGTTTTCACAACCCTTCTTGACGCCGTGTTCCATATCGGTGCCGATACCGTGCGGGTGGTGCTTTATGCCGAGGCCGGGCTTTTCTTCCTTCTGCAAGTCGTGCACGAAGGAGAATTTTTGCACAGCGTTAAGAGCGGATTGACAACTTTTTTGTACCTTTGCGCCCTTGAATTGGTCAGCGCAGGCGCCGTAGCCTCCGCAATCCTTTTCATATAAGGGTTTTATGAAGATTCTGATATCGCAAAGCGCGCCTTCGAACACGGCGCAGTACGATGCTCTCACATCAAGGTTCGGCGTTACGTTCGAGTTCCGTCCGTTCTTCCGCATAGAGCCGCTGAGTTCGCGCGAATTCCGTTCCCAACATATCAACCTGGCCGACTATTCCGCGGTGGTGTTCTCGTCCAGGCACGCTATTGATGCCTATTTCAAACTTTGCGAGGAGACCCGCTTCAAGGTCCCCGAGACAATGAAGTATTTCTGCAGCACCGAGCTGGTCGCGATGTATCTGCAGAAGCACATCGTCTTCCGCAAGCGCAAGATTTTCTTCGGCGACGGCACTACGCAGAGCATTATCGGTCTTATCGGCCCCAAGCACAGCGGCGAGAAATTCCTCATCACGGCCTCCGATGCCGCCAATGCCGCACCCGTTTCGGCCCTGTTCGACAAGAAGGGGCTCGATTATTCGGTCGCCGTACTCGTGCAGAGCGTCCCGCAGGACCTGAGCGATGTCGATCTCGCCGGATACGGAATGGTTGTAATGTACAATCCTTCCGACCTCAAGGCCCTCATATCCAGTTTCCCCGACTTCAAGCAGGGGGACATCAAGATAATGGCCTACGGCAAGGGAATCGCCAAGGCTCTGGAAGATGCATCCTTCAGGGTGGATGTCCAGGGACCGACTCCTGAAACTCCTTCCGTTGCCAAAACCCTCGAACTGTACCTTTCTTCGCTCAAGTAATGCCCTCATTCCCGAAAGAAGAACGCCTTTGCGGCAAGCTCGCAACGGACCGTCTTCTGAAGGGCGGGAAGTGGGGCTCGTGCGGCCATCTCAAGTATTGTGTGCTCACTCACGGCGAAGGGGGGCCAGGCGTATCGCGCCTTATGGTGAGCGTCCCGAAAAAGCTTTTCAAACGCGCCGTGAAGAGGAATCTGCTCAAACGGCGTCTTCGCGAAGCCTACCGGCTGCAGAAGGCGGCCATCGAAGGCCGTGATGAGACCTACGACATCCTCCTGGCGTACAACTCCGCGGAAATTGCCGCGTCAAGCACTCTGCACGATGAAGTCGGACAGATTCTTTCGCGCCTGTAGAAAGGTCCTTGCCGCACCTTTCATCCTGCTGATAAAATTCTATCAGCTCTGCATTTCGCCGCTCAAACCGGCTCCTACCTGCCGCTTCACGCCCACCTGCTCGCAGTACGCTCTCGAAGCCTTCCGCAAGTACGGCCCGCTGAAAGGCGGCTGGCTCTCGCTCAAACGCATCCTTCGCTGTCACCCGTGGGGAGGCAGCGGATATGACCCCGTACCGTAATTTTTACTATATTTGCTCCGATATGCTCGATTTGCTATACATACACTGGAATATTGATCCGGTAATCCTGAACATCGGCCCCGCCGGGCTCCGGTGGTACTCGCTCCTTTTCGTGAGCGGATTCATCTTCGGATGGTACATCATGCGCTCTTTCATGCGCAAGGAGGGTGTGAACGAAGCCGTCCTCGACCCGCTTCTCTACACAATGCTCATTGCCGTGATTATCGGCGCCCGCCTCGGACACTGCGCTTTCTATCAGCCGTCCTATTACTTCGGCTCGTGGGAGGGCTTCCTCGAGGTCTTCCAGCCGTGGAAAGGCGGCCTTGCCAGCCACGGCGGAGCGATAGGCATCCTTCTGGGCCTGTGGTGGTATGTGAACAAGTACGGCAAGAAGAACAATTTCGATTATCTGTGGATTGTTGACCGTCTGGTCATCATAATCTGCTTCGCCGGCGCCTGCATCAGGCTCGGGAATTTCTTCAATTCCGAAATCTACGGCTACAATACCACTCTGCCCTGGGGCGTCATCTTCGACCGCACGGGCGACCCTTCGCCCAAGCATCCGACAATGCTGTACGAGTCGTTCAGCTATATCATCCTCGGCTGCGTGCTCCTGTGGCTCTACCGCAAGAGGCTCGACAAGATGCGCCGCGGTGAGTTCCTCGGCATTTTCCTGGTATTCTGCTTCGGCATAAGGTTCCTTCTTGAATTCACGAAGGCTCCTTCTCGCGTGCTTTTCCATATAGGAGACACGGTCATCAATATGGGGCATTTGCTCAGCGTGCCCTTCGTGCTGGCGGGTGTGATAATCTGGGTATGGGCCCACCGCAAAGGCAAGCCTGCCCGCGTCAACGCTCCCGCGCCCAAGGCAAAGACGCCCGAAACCCACTACGCAAGGCCTCTGAACTGATGAAGGAAATCCGCAACTTCTGCATCATCGCGCACATCGACCACGGCAAGAGCACCCTGGCCGACAGGCTCCTCGAACTCACCTCCACCCTCGGGCAGAGGGATATGGAGAACCAGGTCCTCGACGACATGGACCTCGAGAAGGAGAAGGGCATCACCATCAAGAGCCACGCGATACAGATGATCCACACCTACAAAGGGGAGAAGTACAAACTGAACCTCATCGACACTCCGGGCCACGTCGACTTCTCGTACGAAGTCTCACGCTCCATCGCTTCGTGCGAGGGCGCACTTCTCGTGGTGGACGCTTCGCAGGGTGTGCAGGCGCAGACCATCTCAAACCTCTATATGGCCATAGACCACGGGTTGGAAATCATTCCCGTACTCAACAAGATAGATATGGAATCGGCTCAGGTTGAGGTGGTGACCGACGAGATATGTGACCTTCTGGGCTGTGCGCCCGAAGACGTGTTCAAGGTCTCGGCCCGCACCGGCGAGGGCGTGGCGCCCATCCTCGATGCCATTGTGGAGAAGATTCCCGCACCGGCAGGCAATCCCGACGCTCCGCTCAAGGCCCTTATCTTCGACAGCGTGTTCAATCCCTTCCGCGGGGTGATAGCATATTTCAAGATTACCGACGGCTCCATCCGCAAGGGGCAGAAGGTCAAGTTCTTCGCCACCGGAATGGACTACGAGGTGGAGGAGGTGGGCGTTCTGAAGATGAAGCTCGTCCCCGGCGAATCCATCGGTTGCGGCGATGTGGGCTATGTTATTACCGGCATCAAGAGCGCAACCGAGGTGAAGGTGGGAGATACCATCACATCGTTCGACAAACCCTGCGACAAGGCGATTGCCGGTTTCGAGGAAGTAAAGCCCATGGTCTTCGCCGGTATGTACCCGGTTCAGGCCGACAAGTTCGAAGAACTGCGCACGGTGCTCGAGAAATTCCAGCTCAACGACGCATCCTTCGTTTATGAACCCGAGAGTTCGCTGGCCCTCGGAAGCGGCTTCAGGTGCGGCTGCCTCGGGCTTCTGCATCTGGAGATAGTTCAGGAAATGCTTTTCCGCGAATTCGATATGGATGTCATCACCACCGTGCCCAACGTTTCGTACAAGGTGTACACCACGCAGGGCGAGGTTATGGACGTGCACAATCCTTCCGGTCTGCCGGCCCCCACGCTCATTGACCATATCGAAGAGCCGTATATCAGGGCTCAGATTATTTCCAAGTCCGAATTCTTCGGCCCCATAATGAAGCTCTGCATCGACCGCCGGGCCACTCTTGTCGGGCAGCATTATATCACCGCCGACCGCGTGGAACTTACCTTCGACATGCCTCTGAGCGAGATTGTGTTCGATTTCTACGACAAGCTCAAGACCATTTCGAAGGGTTATGCCTCGTTCGACTACCACATCACCGGATTCCGTTCGGCACGGCTCGTCCGGCTCGACATTCTGCTGAACGGCGAACCGGCCGATGCGCTGAGCACGCTCATCCACGAAGACAACGCCTATGATTTCGGCCGCAGGATGTGCGTCAAGCTAAAGGAACTCATTCCCCGCCACCAGTTCGACATTCCCATCCAGGCCGCGATTGGGGCGAAGATCATCGCGCGCGAAACCGTCAAGCAGGTGCGCAAGGACGTTACGGCCAAGTGCTATGGCGGTGACGTTACGCGAAAGCGCAAGCTGCTCGAAAAGCAGAAGGAAGGAAAGAAGCGTATGCGCCAGATAGGTACCGTCCAGGTGCCTCAGAGCGCATTCATGGCTGTTCTCAAGCTCGACTGATTCAGCGCTCGAGACGCACGAATATCGATAGCGGCAGAACTTTCCCGTAGCGGTCGCGGAGGGCAAGTTCGCCGCTTTCCATTTTTCCGGGGTTCCGGCCTTTGATGGCCTCCTTCAGAACGGTTTCGCCAAGAGCGGCGCTGAAGCCGTTCGAGTAAAGGTTCAGCACGAGGAAGGAATTCTCGGGAGAAAGAATCGCTCCGACGGTCTGCAGCATGCGGAAGAGACATTCGTCGAGTTTCCATTTTTCGCCGTCGGGCCCGTGGCCGTAGGCCGGTGGATCGAGGATGATGCCGTCGTACAGGTGGCCGCGCTTCGCTTCGCGGGCGGCGAACTTCATCGCGTCCTCCACTACCCAGTGGATGCCGTCCATGCGGCTGGCCTCCATATTGCCGTGGGCCCAGTTCACAACCTGGCGCACGGAGTCGAGGTGTGTGACCTCAGCCCCGGCCGAAGCCGCTGCAAGCGAGGCTCCTCCGGTGTAGGCGAACAGGTTGAGGACTTTCGGCTTGCGCCCTGCGACGGCCTTCGCGATGCGTTTTGTCTGGGCGTGGATATATTCCCAGTTGGGCGCCTGCTCGGGGAACACCCCTACGTGCTTGAAACTCGTCAGGCCCAGGCGCAGATTGAATGACAGGCTCTTCTGTGCCGCGCTGCGGTAGTCTATGTACCACTGGTCTTCCATCCTGCGCAGACGGTTCCATGTGCCGCTGTCCTCCTTGCCGGCTTTGCCGAATCCGGCGCCGGGGGTGAAGGAAGTGTGGGCCAGTTTGTTCCAGGCCGCGTCGTCGAGTTCGGGTGCCCAGAGAGCCTTGGGCTCGGGGCGGCGGAGAATGTAAGAGCCGTAGCGTTCGAGTTTTTCGCCGTTACCGCTGTCAATCAGTTCGTAGTCTTTCCAGGCTGCCTGGGGAAATTCTGTCATAACCCTGCAAAGGTATTGATTATTTTGCTAAATTTGCGGCGCTTTGGAATCTTAATTATTGTAATATATGCAGCAGTACATTGACTCTTACGATTTCGCCGGCAAAAAGGCAATCGTCCGCGTTGACTTCAACGTCCCCCTCAACGACAATTTCGAAATCACCGATGACACACGCATCCGCGCAGCCATCCCCACTCTCAAGAAAGTCCTTGCGGGCGGCGGCTCACTCATCATAATGTCGCACCTCGGACGCCCCAAGAAGGTTGACGCCAAGTTCTCGCTCAAGCACATCGTCGATCACGTATCGGCCAAGCTCGGAGTTCCCGTTCAGTTTGCAGAGGACTGCCAGAAGGCTCAGGCCCAGGCAGCCGCCCTCAAGCCCGGCGAAGTTCTCCTTCTCGAAAACCTCCGCTACTACGCCGAGGAGGAAGGCAAACCCCGCGGACTCGCAGAGGATGCTTCCGACGAAGAGAAGAAGGCCGCAAAGGCTGCCGTGAAGGCCAGCCAGAAGGAGTTCGTAAAGACCCTCGCTTCCTACGCCGACTGCTACATCAACGACGCATTCGGAACAGCTCACCGCGCGCACGCCAGCACCGCCCTCATCGTCGACTACTTCCCCAACGACAAGATGTTCGGCTACCTTATGGAAGGTGAAATCAAGGCCATCGACAACGTGCTCAAGAACGCCCAGCACCCCTTCACCGCGATTATCGGCGGCAGCAAGGTCAGCAGCAAGCTTGCCGTTCTCGAGAATATGCTCGAAAAGGTGGACAACCTCATCATCGGCGGCGGTATGGGTTACACGTTCATCAAGGCCCAGGGCGGTCAGATAGGTCTTTCCCTGCACGAGGACGACCTTATGCCCCAGGCCCTCGAAATCCTTGCAAAGGCAAAGGAGAAGGGTGTGCACATCTACCTTTCGACCGAAGCCGTCTGCACTCAGGAGTTCTCCAACGAGGCTGAGACCAAGGTGTTCTCCGCCAGCGAGATTCCCGCAGACTGGGAAGGTGTCGACGCCGGCCCTCACAGCCTCGGTGCCTGGAAGAAGGTCATCGAGAACTCCAAGACCATCCTCTGGAACGGTCCTGTAGGCGTGTTCGAGATTCCCAACTTCGCAAAGGGTACGCTCCGTATCGCAGAAGACCTCGCCGAGGTAACCGCAAAGGGTGCATACACACTCGTAGGCGGCGGCGACTCCGTTGCGGCCGTTACCAAGATGGGCTTTGCCGACAAGGTAAGCTATGTCAGCACCGGTGGCGGTGCAATGCTTGAGGCTCTCGAAGGCAAGGACCTCCCCGGCATTGCCGCCATAAGGGCTTAATTCAGAACTATTTGGGCAGGGGCCGCTGGACGCGGCTCCTGCTTTGTTTCAGGCACGATTTTTGTGCCTTTTTACGGCAATATGTCAATTATTACAGGATTGTTGGCAGTGGCGGCCGTCTGCGCGGCCGACTCTGCATTTACTGCGGCTCCGGCGGCGGATACGTCTGCGACGGTGATTTCGCTTGAGAAGGCCATAGAGATAGCCCTCAGTGAAAACGTTGCGGTCAAGGTCGCCGACCGCGAAATCGAGCGCGCGCAATACGCGCGCAGAGGCTCATACGCGAGCCTCTTCCCCCAGATCGATGCGTCGGGTTCCTTCCAGCGCACGATAGAGAAGCAGGTAATGTATATGGATGGTGACAGTTTCGACTTCGGTTCGATGATAGGCGAAACTCTTGTCACATATCTCGCGCCTCTCTACGGACTCCACGGCATCAGCATCCCCGACCCCGGCGCGGGCGGCACCGGCGCAGGGTCTTCTTCTTCTTCGGCCGACGAGGGTTTTGCGGTTGGCCGCTGGAACACCTGGAGCACAGGCGTTTCGGCGATGATGCCACTCGTGAACGTCCAGTTGTGGGAGAGCCTGAAGATTAGCGGGCAGGATGTGGAACTCGCAGTCGAGAAGGCCCGCAATTCGCGTCTTGAGATGGTTACACAGGTAAAGCAGGCGTACTATTCGGTGCTTCTCGCCAAGGAGGCCAACTCTGTTTACCGTGGTGTTTATGACAACGCTCTGGCCAACTTCAACCGTGTGCAGATGCGCTACGACGTGCGCAAGGCATCCGACCTTGAACTCGCCCGCGCCGCGACCACACTTGCCAATGCCATCCCCAACCTGTACGATTCCGACAACGCGATAATCCTTGCCCTGTGGCAGCTCAAAGCCGTTATGGGTATAGACCTCGACGAAAATATCGACGTTGAAGGCTGTCTTGGAGACTATGCCGAAACTATGGGAACCCTTTATGGCGAGGAGGAACTCAATCTCGACCGAAACTCCGCAATGCGACAGCTCGCCATCCAGGCCGAAGAACTCGCCTCGGCCGTGAGGGTGCAGGAATATGCCTGCCTGCCCTCGCTCGCCCTGTCGTTCACATACAACTACATGGCGATGACGAACGACTTCAAGTTCAGCGAGTACAAGTGGACCCCGTATTCGTACGTCGGCCTGAGCCTCAATATTCCCATTTTCGCGGGCGGCAAGCGTGCCAGCAACATCAAGGCCGCGCGTCTGCAGCAGGGCGAACTCGACCTGCAGCGCGCCAATACCGAACGCCAGCTGCGCATAGCCATACGCCAGTATCTCGGAACGATGGAAACCGCGATGAAGAGCTACGATGCTGCCGCCAAGGCCGCCGAAGCCGCGCAGAAGGCTTACGACATCACCCAGCAGTCGTACGAGATAGGCGGTGCCACTCTTACCGACCTCAACGATGCACAGCTCGCCCTTGTGCAGAGCAAGCTGGCCGTGAGCCAGGGCGTGTTCAGCTTCCTGACCGCGAAGAGCAACCTCGAACAGACACTCGGCCTCGACTATGAGGGGCCCGAATCATATCCTTCAGACAACCAGCAGTAAAATGAAAACATCATACATTATCCCGGCCGCCTGTGGCCTTGTCCTTATGCTCGCAGGATGCAATGGCATAAGAAGTACAAAGAGCGGCCTTCCCGGGCCTGCCATGATGCAGAGCACGCCCATCGTAACCGTCGTCGAGGCCTGCTTTGCCGACGTTCCTCAGGACGGGGTGTATTCCACCACCGTTCAGGCCAACGCAATCAACAATATCGTGCCTCAGGGCGGATCCCGCATACGCAAAATCAATGTCGAAGTCGGCGATTACGTAGCCAAGAACAAGATACTTGCCGAGATGGACCGCAGCAACCTCAACGCTTCGGAACTGCAGCTTAAGAATACCACGGCCGAGTTCGACCGCATAAAGGTGCTCTACCAGAAGGGCGGTGTGAGCCAGTCCGACTACGAGAGCGCCGAACTCGCCCTCAACGTGGCGAAGAACAGCTACGAGAACCTTCTCGAGAACACCATCCTGCGCAGCCCCATCGAGGGCGTCATCAGCGCCCGCGGTTATGACGAAGGCGATATGTACGCAATGGCCGGCCCCCTGTTCGTGGTTCAGCAGATATCGCCCGTCAAGATGATTGTGGCTGTCTCGGAGAAGGATTATTCGAAGGTCTCCGTGGGAGACAAGGTCGAAATCAGCGCCGACGCCTTCCCCGGTGAAACCTTCGACGGAAAAGTGTCGATGATATACCCCGTGGTGGATGCCGCAACGCATACGGTAAGCGTCGAGGTCAAGGTGCCCAACAAGGACAGACGCCTGCGTCCCGGCATGTATGCGAGCGCCAAAGTCACTTTCGCTGTCAACAAAAGCGTTGTTGTGCCCGAAGAGGCTGTCGTAAAGCAGCAAGGCTCTGGCGTCAAGTCGGTTTACACGCTTGAAGAAGACGGTACGGTGGCTATCCGCACCGTTACCCTCGGCCGCCACATCAACGGCATTTATGAAATCCTTTCCGGCATCGAAGCCGGCAGCAAGGTGGTCGTAAAGGGCCACGCCTCGCTGCGTAACGGCATCAAAGTGGAGGTGGCACAATGAGCATCTACCGTTCGGCCGTGAACCGTCCGGTCACCACGGCCCTTATCTTCATAGCTTTTGCGGTATTCGGCATCTTCTCGCTGAGCAGGATTTCCATCGCCCAGTTCCCCGACATAGAGTCGAATACCATAATGGTGATGTCCTCGTACCAGGGAGCAAGTGCGGCCGATATCGAGAGCAACCTCACCAAGGTGCTCGAAAACTCGCTCAACGGCGTCGCCAACCTCAAGACGCTGACATCGCAGAGCAAGGAGAATGTAAGCATCCTCACGCTCGAGTTCGAATACGGAACCGATATCGAAGTAGCCACGAACGATGTGCGTGACAAACTGGATATGGTCAATTCGTTCCTTCCGGACGGGGCCTCGCTGCCAATGATATTCAAGTTCGGAGCGGACGATATGCCTATCCTCATCCTCTCCGCAACGGCCGATGAATCGCTTCCCGGCCTCGAGAAGATTCTGGACGACAAGGTGAGCACGCCTCTGGCCCGCGTGAGCGGAGTGGGAACCGTTTCGGTATCCGGTGCGCCCATCCGCGAAATCCAGGTCTATTGCGACCCTTCGCGTCTGCAGGCTTACGGCTTGACCGTCAGCACTATAGCGCAGATAATCGGCGCCGAGAACCGCAATCTGCCTTCGGGTAACATCGACATCGGCACCAACACTTACACCCTCCGCGTACAGAAGGAATTCTCCAGCCCGGAGGAGATGCTCGACATAGTGGTGAGCAGCGTCGGCGGCAAGACCGTCACACTCGGCGATGTGGCCACACTGCACGACGGTTCCCAGGAGCGCGAGCAGGAGTCGTACACCAATGGCCGCAGAGCCGCGCGAATCATTATCCAGAAGCAGAACGGCGCCAATACCGTCGATGTTATCCGCAGGATAAAGAAGCAGATGGAAAAGATTGAGAAGACCCTGCCTTCGGATATACAGATTACCACGGTTATCGACTCCTCCGACACCATCATCAATACCATCAATTCGCTCAAGCAAACCATCCTGATTACGTTCCTGGTGGTAATGCTGGTCGTTTTCATCTTCCTCGGAAGGTGGAGGGCGACGTTCATCATCATCCTTTCGATTCCTATCGCGCTGCTGGCTTCGCTGGTGTATCTGTTCGCAACGGGCAATACGCTCAACATCATTTCGATGTCGGCCCTGTCGCTGGCCATAGGTATGGTGGTGGACGACGCCATTGTGGTTCTGGAGAACGTCTCCACCCACCTCTACCGCGGTGAAAGACCCAAGGAGGCCGCGGTGCACGCCACCGGCGAGGTGGCCATCTCCGTCATCGCCTCCACACTCACGATGCTCTGCGTGTTCCTTCCTCTGACCATGCTGAACGGCATCATGGGCATCATGTTCCGCCAGATGGGCTGGATGGTGAGCATCATCATGATAGTTTCCACTACGGCCGCTCTTACCCTGGTGCCTATGCTCTGCTCGCGATGGCTCAAGGCCGGTCCGAAGACAGGAAAGGTACACAAGTTCATCTTTGATCCCATCAACAAGGCGCTTGACGGCATATCCGCCGGTTACGCCAAACTCATCGGCTGGGCCACCACGCACCGCACGAGCGTGATTCTCGGTGCGATTCTTATCTTCGCCGGCGTGGCAGCGGCCTATATCCCGGGCATGAAGACCGAGTACTTCCCGCATACCGACGACGGACGCCTTTCCATAACGCTCGAACTGCCTATGGGTACGGCTCAGGAAGTTACTGCCGAGGTCGCATCTTCCATCTATCGTGAATTCGAAGCCGGAATCCCCGAGATGAAGGTCTGCAACGTCACCTACGGCCAGGCCGATTCCGACAACGCGTTCGCAAGTATGCAGAACAACGGTACGCACGTCATATCGATAAATATGAACATCGGCTCGATTACCGAGCGTGAGCGCAGTACATCCGAGATAGCCACCCAGGTGCGCGGTATTCTGCGTGGCTATCCCGAACTCCGCCGTGCCCTCGTGACCGAAGGCGGAATGGGTATGGGAGGCGCTTCGGTGGTCAAGGTAGAGGTTTACGGATACGATTTCGCCACGACCGACCGTGTTGCCCGCTCTGTTCAGAGCATTATGCTCGAAGATCCCATATACGCACAGGTTACCCTGTCACGCGACGAATACACGCCCGAGTACCAGATGGACTTCGACCGCACCAAGCTTTCGCTCAACGGGCTTACCAGCACCACCGCCGGTGCCGCATTCAGTGCGGCGATGAGCGGAACCCTGGCATCGTATTTCCGCGAGGATGGCGAGGAATACGAGATACGCGTGCGCTACGCTCCCGAATTCCGCACAAGCGTCGAGGATATGGAGAACGTGACCCTTTACAATGCGATGGGCCGTCCCGTGAGGATGAAGGAACTCGGAACTCTGGTTGAGGCCAGCGTGCCTCCGACCATCGAGCGAAAGGACCG
>JAZLKT010000021.1:0-39197 GCA_045597785.1 Candidatus Cryptobacteroides sp. | reverse complement strand
GCGGTGCGGACGATACCGCGATAGTCGAAAATCGGGGATTTTGCCTTAAGAGCCGATTTTTAGTACATTTTCAGTACATAATCCCGAATTTTTCAAAATGAAAATGCCCTACAACATCGTGTAGAGCATTTTAGAGCGGTGCGGAAGGGGCTCGAACCCTCGACCTCCGGCGTGACAGGCCGGCATTCTAACCAAACTGAACTACCGCACCTTTTTCGGTACCGGAACAAGTCCGGAGTTGGTTGCTTCTGTCAAAAGCGGATGCAAATATAACGCATTTTACCAATTCTGCAAAAGTTTTTTACAATTTCTTATCTATCTTTGCGCCGCTTTCGTATAAATCCGGTGACAGGGTGGGGTTCCCGCCTGGAAGTTTCGCTGGTGGACTGCCCGACGGGCCCGCGGGCAGATGGTTCGAAAGCTGAGACTGCGCAGATGACCGCCCAGGAAAGAAAATATGTACAGATGACCACGACGCCGGTCCGCAAACTCGTAGCCGGTTTCGCTCTTCCCTCTATTGTGTGCATGCTTATGACAAGCTTCTACAATATGGCGGATACTTATTTCGTGAGCAGGTTGAACACCCAGTCCATCGCCGCAGTAGGTATCGTGTTTTCCTATATGGGCATCATCCAGGCCGTGTCGTTCTTCTTCGGGCATGGCAGCGGCAACTTCATCTCGAGGGCTCTCGGCGCGCGAAAGACCCGTGATGCACAGACTATGGCATCCACAGGCCTGCTGTGCTCGCTGATAGTCTCGTCTTTGCTGGCCCTTATCTGTCTTGCCTTCAAGCCGACGGTCCTCCGGGCGTTCGGAGCCACCGATTCAATCCTCCCGTACGCAAGCCGGTATCTGAACTACATTCTCATAGGAACACCGTTCATCTCGGGGAGCATCGTGCTGAATAACCAGATGCGCCTCCAGGGTAATGCCCGTCTTTCGATGATTGGTATTCTGTCCGGAGGCGTGCTGAATGTCATACTTGATCCGATTTTCATCTTTACGCTCAATATGGGCGTTTCGGGGGCCGGCCTCGCTACTGCCGTGTCGCAGTGCTGTTGCTTTGTGTTTATGGTGCATCTGTCGGGACATAACGGAGGCATAGCAATACGCCCTTCGTCTTTCTGCCCGACCCGCTCAAGGCTGCGGGAAATAGCAGCCGGAGGACTTCCTTCGCTTTTCAGGCAGGGGCTGATGTTCCTCTCGCTCATCTGCATTAACAATCTGGCATCGGGCTACGGCGACCATTGCGTGGCCGCATTCTCGGTCGTTTCGCGTATCATGGCCATTGCTTCGGCCCTTCTGATAGGCTTCGGACAGGGCTTCCAGCCTGTGTGCGGATTCAACTACGGAGCCGGCAGATTCGATCGCGTACGCTCCGCGCTGAAGTTTACCCTTGGTGTCGGAACGGCCTATGCCCTGGTGTTTGCCGTCTTCGCCTCAATCTTCGCCGAACCGTTCGTGAACCTGTTTACCGGGGGCGATGACGACGTGCTGCGGCTTGGCGTGCGCATCCTCCGCTGGCAGTGCCTTTCGTTCCCGCTATGCGGTGTTATTATCGTAACGAATATGTTCCTGCAGAATATCAGACGTACCTGGCCCGCGGTGGCGGTTGCTGCGGCGCGTCAGGGGGTTTTCTTTATTCCCGCGGCCCTGCTCGGCAATCTTTTCGGTGCGGTGGCGGGTCTCTCGGCTTCGCAGGCCGTGTCGGATGCCTGCGCATTCGTCTTCTGCCTGCCGTTCCTGATTGCCGCCTATCGCTCGCTGAAATAAAAACCCGGCTTGAGGGCAGGCCTGGGATGGCCGAGGGTCCGGGCCCCTTCCGAACTGAAAAATGCCCTCACAATCGTGAAGGGCATTTTTAAATTTCATTTTTTTGCTCTAACTGACACCAATCTGGCGCAGTTAGAGCAAAAAATCGTGCAGGCACTATGCCTCGTACTTCTTTTCCTTTGCTCGCGTGAGACTTTCTTTCATTGAGTCGACGCAGGCGGTGATGGCGTTTTCAAAGGTGTCGGCGGTGCGTTCGATTATGTGTCCGGCAGCGGAAAGCTTAGCGGCCTTGCCGTCTTTTTCGAGGGTATATGTAACTTCTGCTACGGCTTCGTCGCCGGCGTAGAATTTCTCGAGACGTGCGACTTTCTTTTCCGTGAATTTGACGAGCTTCTCGCTTGCGTCAAACTTGAGTGATTTGATCCTGATTTCCATATAGCAAAGTTTTTTGTGGGTTTACGATTTCAAATGTACGCACTTTCCGGCATTAAACCAACATTAATCCGATAGGAATTAAGACAGAAAATGCCTAAATTGCGGTGATTTATCCGCGATTTGTATGGCAGCTGCCAAAGTGGACATAGCGGCCCAGTGCCGTTCCCTCATAGAAGATGCGCGTAACGGCATCTTCAAACCGGTCTATCTTCTGATGGGCGATGAGCCGTTCTACCCCGAGTCGGTGTGCGATGCCATTATCGAAAACTGCATCGACGAGTCGTTCCGCGATTTCAACCAGACCATTGTCTATGGTGCGGATGTGACGGCCCAGCAGATATCCGATGCCGCGTGCCAGTATCCGATGATGACCGACCGTATTCTGGTGGTGGTGAAGGAAGCACAGATGTGCAAGAGCATCGAGAGCCTCTCGCAGTACTGCGAACATCCGCTCGAGAGCACTGTGCTCGTCATCCTCATGCACGGAGCCTCCGCCGACAGGCGCAAGGCCCTCTACAAGTCAGCCCAGAAGAACGGCGTTGTGGTTGACAGCCCGCTTCTTCGCGATTACGAAGTGCCGCGCTGGATATCGTCCTACTATCAGTCGCTCGGCCTGCAGATCGACCCGCAGGCTGCCGCACTGATGGCCGAATCGCTCGGAACGAGCCTCTCTACCATAGCCGTCGAGACCGACAAGCTCAAACGCAATCTGAGCGAGGGCACCACCAGAGTGACTGTCCAGGACATAGAGAAGAACGTCGGCATCAGCCGCGAATACTCGGTCTTCGAGCTGACAAAAGCCCTCTCGGAGCACAATGCTCCGCGTGCGCTGATGCTCGCCGCGCGCATAGGCGGGGCCGCCCGCTTTGCCATGCCTATGGCCGTGAGCGCGCTGTACAACCATTTCAACCGCATCCTTCGCTACGGCAACCTTCTCGCGCAGGGCGGAAATGTGTCGCCCGAAGCCAAGAGTGCGGCGCTCAGCGGCGTCAATCCGTATTTCTACCGCGAGTACGACACCGCCATCAGGCACTATCCCGTGACCAAGGCTATGGCGGCCATCTCGCTCCTGTGCGAGTTCGACTACCTCGCGAAAGGCGGCAGCGGAGGCGAGATCGAGCCCGGCGAACTGCTGGTCGAGCTCACAGCCAAACTTTTGAACCTTTAATACCAAAACTGCAATATGATTCTGGAAATCAAAGACGTGTGCAAGTCCTTCGGAGAGAAAGTGGCCCTCGACCACATCAATCTCGAAATACCGGAAGGGCAGATATTCGGTCTCCTCGGCCCCAACGGTGCCGGCAAGACCACGCTTATCCGTATCATCAACCGCATTACCATCCCGTCGCTGGGCGAAGTTATCTTCAATGGCCGTCCCATCACACAGAGGGATGTCGAGAAAATCGGATATATGCCTGAGGAGCGCGGTCTGTACCGCAAGATGAAGGTGGGCGACCAGGCCCTGTACCTCGCCCAGCTGAAGGGTATGTCGGAGGCGGAGGCCATGTCCGAACTCAAGAAATGGTTCGTCCGCTTCGAAATCCAAAGCTGGTGGGACAAGAAGGTGGAGGAACTCTCCAAGGGTATGGCCCAGAAGCTCCAGTTTATCACGACCGTAGTGCACAAACCCAGGCTCCTCATACTTGACGAGCCTTTCTCGGGCTTCGACCCGGTGAACGCCGATATCATCCGCAAAGAGATTCTCCGCCTCAAGGAAGAGGGCGCGACCATCATACTCTCGACCCACAACATGGAGAGTGTCGAGGAGCTTTGCGACAGCATCGCCCTCATCAACAAGTCGAAACTGGTCATTTCCGGCAGGGTCGAAGACATACGCCGCAAGTACGGCAACAACAACGTCGAGCTCGTATGGACCGATGCTGACGGCCGTCATACCGATGTGCTCTCCGTGGAGAAGGACACCAACACCACCCTGAAGGAGATTCTCGACAGGGGAGTGGCGGTGAATTCGTACCGCGAACTGATGCCTCGGATGAACGATATTTTCATCAAACTCGTAAAAGGGGAGGAATAGTCTATGAATCTGCATACTATCGGAATAATCATACGCAGGGAATACTTCAACAAGGTCAAGAAAAAGAGTTTCCTTATCACCACGTTTGTCGTTCCCATCCTTATGGCAGCGCTCTGCGTTGTGCCCATTCTGCTTATCACCACCACCAAGGACAAGGTCAAGCATATAGCAGTGGTCGATCAGTCGGGCATTGTGATGGATTTCCTCAACAGCACCGAAACGATGATTTTCGACGATTTCGGTACGTTTGCCGCCGACAGCCTCAAGAAGCATATGCGCGACATGGGCTTCGATGCCGTACTGAACATTTCGGCGCTTGACGTGAAGGAAAAGTCGGTTACGGCCGACCTCACTTCCATCAAGCCTCTTGGAATGACCACCGTCGAGAGCATTAACCGCAGGGTTGACAACGCGCTCGAAGCATACCGCATCGATTCGTACGAAATCCCCGGCCTCGAGCAGATAATAAAGGATGTGAAGGGCGGCGTGAAGTTCAATACCTATACAATGGATGAAGAGGGAAAGGAGACCATCTCCGAGAGCGGCGTGATCAGCATTTTGTCAATGGTGTTCGGCCTTCTTATCTTCCTGTTCATCACACTGTTCGGAGGTATGGTGATGTCAGCCGTCATAGAAGAGAAGTCGAGCCGCGTGGTCGAGGTGCTCATAAGCAGCGTCAAGGCTACCGAGCTGATGTTCGGAAAGATAATCGGCGTGGCGCTGGTAGCCATTACACAGTTCGTGCTCTGGATAGTGCTCACTGCAGCGCTCGTAGCCGGTGCGACTGCCTTTATGCCCAAGGATATGGTCGGGCAGATTACCGGTTCGGCCACACAGATGGTCGATCCCGAAGTGCTTGCGCAGATGGCTGGCGTTGATGCGTCGCAGCTGGCCGGCCTGGATGTTCAGAGCCTCGTGGCGGCCTCGGACAGCACCGCTGTGGCAGGCGGAGAGATGGGTGAGGTCGCGATAGTGCTCCAGACCCTCCAGAATGCACCCATCGCCAAGTTCATCATCTTCTTCCTGATTTTCTTCATTCTCGGATATATGCTCTATGCTTCGCTGTACGCGGCCATAGGCTCGGCAGTCGAGAGCGAGGGCGACAGCCAGCAGCTGCAGATGCCGGTAACCATTCCGCTCGTGCTGGCGTACTTCATCGCAATTTATACTTTCAACGCTCCCGACAGCGCGATAGCCTTCTGGGGTTCGATGATTCCCTTTACGTCACCTATCGTGATGCTTGCGCGTCTGCCTTTCGGTGTGCCCGACTGGCAGCTTGCCCTTTCGCTTGCACTGCTTGCCGCGACATTCTGCGTATGCGCCTGGATTTCGGCCAAGATATATAAGGTTGGTATCCTGATGTTCGGCAAGAAATCGACTTTCAAAGATCTTTGGAAATGGCTCAAAATAAAATAATCGTCTTCGCTGCCGCCATTTTGCTGGCTGTCCCGGCCTATTCGCAGGATTACGTGTGGGAGAGCGTGCCTATGGACGGCAGCCGTGCCGGGACCTCAATTCCGCGTACCGACAATATCCCTCAGGCGCTCGGCTCAGTGCATGGGCGCAGGTATTGCGCTCCCAACGGTAAGGTCTACAGGGGAGGCAGCGCGCCTGCTGTTGCCGCACTTATGATTGACGCCCAGGACGATATGGCCCAGGTGAAGGAGTATATTGGCAACTGTCCGGAAGGAATGGTGCGCCGCAAGCCCGAATCGGAGCTTGCGAATATGCTTGTGGACAGGCTTATGGCAACGGTTGAGGCCGAAACCGGCCGTAAGGTCGATGCAGGTCTGCTGAACTTCGGAGGCATACGCTGCGATATGCCTGCGGGCGATGTGATTATGGACGACATCCTTTCGATGCTTCCTTTCAAGAACTACATCTGCTATGTAGCGCTGAAAGGCGCTGACCTCCAGTATCTTCTCGACCATATGGCCGAAGCGAAGATGCAGGCCCTCGGCGGGATGGAAGTCGTCGTGAAGGACCATAAGGTCGTGAAGGCCCTGGTCGGAGGAAAACCCATCGAGAAGGACCGTACCTACGGCCTTGCAACCATTGACTTCCTGCTTACGGGAGGCGACAATATCTTTGCGGCACGCAATGCCGTCGAACTGATTCAGACAGAGATTCTTATGCGCGACGCTGTGCTGCCTTATCTGCGTACCCTTACGGCCGAGGGCAAAGCTATCGGTTATCATCTGGACGGACGTGTAAAGTATGAAGACTAGAATTATCGCTATTGCTGCAGCTGTAGTCTGCATTGCTGCCGGCTGCAGTTCTGCGCCGGAAGAGCTCGTCATCCTGCATCTGAACGATACGCACAGCCACCTCGACCCTCTGCGCGACGGAAGCGCCGGGGCCGTGGAGCGTGCGGTTTACATCGACAGCGTCCGCCGCGCCTGCGGCCGGGGCAATGTGCTTCTTCTCCACGCCGGCGATGCGGTGCAGGGGAGTTCGTATTTTCCCATTATGGGCGGCGACCTTGAGACCGACCTCATCAACGCACTCGGCTACGATTGCGTATCGCTCGGCAACCACGAGTTCGACAACGGCCTGGAAGAGCTGGCACGGCGCCTTTCGCGTACACAGTGCCCTGTGGTCTGCGCCAATTACGACTTTTCCACCTTTGAGGCAGGGAAGTACATAACCCCTTACGCTATAGTTCATAAGGCTGGACGCAAGATAGGCATCATCGGCCTTGACTGCGACCTTTCGACCGTCGTCTCGCGCGAAATCGTTGACCGTATCCCGGCCTTCAATACACTCGAAGTAGCCAATAAATGGGCCTCTTTCCTCAAGAACGATGAAAAGTGCGACCTTGTCATCGCCCTTTCGCATCTCGGCTATGCCGGCGAGCCGGGACTGGACGACGTTGAGCTTGCCGCGCAGACATGCGATATTGACATTGTCATCGGCGGCCACTCGCATACATATCTTGAAGAAGCCACTATGATAACCAATGCCGCGGGTCGCTCTGTGCCGGTCGTTCAGGACGGTGACTGGGGCCGGCGGGTTGGAAAACTTGTCGTTCGATGACCCTCGCCGTTCTTCTTGCCAGTCTGCTTGCCGTTGTCGCCAGCCCAAATTGTCCGACAGGTTTGATGTCGGACCTGGTAGAGCGCACGGGAGTGGAATATGCCGAAGGCTATTCCGCGACGATATGCTCGTCGCGTCCCACTTTCAGCTGGGAACTGCCGGTGAGCGACAAGAAGAACATAAAACAGGAGGCCTATCGCATCCTTGTAGCCACGCATCCGTCATTGCTCAAGCCAGGTGCAACCGATGTCTGGGACAGTGACAAGGTCTTCAGCGGGCAAAGCATTGCCGTGCCGTATACCGGTGGCACGCCTCTGAAACCCAGGACTACATATTATTGGAAAGTCAGGGTCTGGACCAAGGCAGGGGCCAGCGAGTGGAGCGAATTCCGCTTTTTCCGTACGGCCGCCGCTCTTGACAGCGATTATTCGCATTACCCCCTCTGCGTCAGGACCCAGCGTCCTGTGTCGGTGAAGAAAATCGCCCGCGACCGCTATCTGTGCGATTTCGGTCTGGATGCCTTCGCGCAGCCCACGCTGCTGCTCAAATCCAAGAACGAAGCGCGCGTAACCATCCAGCTTGGCGAAAAGCTCGACAAGATAGGCTTCATCGACCAGAATCCCGGCGCTTCGGTGCGTTTCGGACTGTTCGCCCTTGATGTGAAGAGGGGTCGTTCGGATTTCAAAGTGACTATCCCGCACGATCCGCGCAATGCCGGCAAGCCGGACGGGAACGGCAATCATCCTGTTCTTATGCCGGATTATGTCGGCGAAGTGTATCCGTTCCGCTATATGGACGTCGAAGGTATCAAGCCCGAAAACATCGAACGGCTCGTGGTGACCTATCCTTTCAATGACGCTGCTTCGGCATTTTCGTGCTCTGACGAGACTCTCAATTCGGTATGGCGCCTGTGTAAATACAGTGTCAAGGCGACTTCTTTCACGGGCCTGTATGTCGATGGCGACAGGGACCGCACTCCGCGCGAGGCCGATGCCCTCATCAACCAGCTCTGCCATTACAGCCTTGACAAGGAATACACCATGGCCCGCCGCACGGCCGATTTCCTGCTTGACCATGCGGCCGGTCCGGTGGAAGCCCAGCTTCAGATGCCGCTTATGGCCTGGAACGACCTTCTCTATACCGGAGATGCCCGCCTGTGTGCGGACCATTATCCCTCCCTGGTGGAGAAGTGCCTCATTGCCCTGAGGAATCCGGACGGACTCGTTTCCATTGACGGGGCCGTAAATACGGCCGTTAACGCATGGCATTACCGCGCCCTCGCGGCCATGTCGCACATCGCCTCGGCTCTTGGCAGGGATGATGATGCGGCGCGCTTCTCTTCATTGGCAGCGCAGACCGCCTCTGCCATCAATTCGCTTCTCTTCGATGCCGCGACGCTCTCGTATCGCGATGGCCTCGGCTCGGAGTATCACTCCCTGCACGCGAACATTTACCCGCTTGCCTTCGGAATCGTTCCGGAAGAGTATGCTGGCGGGGTTGTCGCTTTCGCCAAGTCGAAGGGGATGTCGAGCAGCGTTTATGATGCGCAGTTCCTGCTGGACGCTCTGTTCGATGCGGGGGAGGCGGAGTATGCGATTTCGCTGATTACTGACAGGGGCGATCGCAGCTGGTGTCATATGATGGACGAAGGCTCGACCATTACTACGGAGGCCTGGAGGAAAGAATTCAAGCCCGATATGGACTGGAACCACGCCTGCGGGGCCGCTCCGGCGAGTGTGGTCGCACGCAAGATGCTGGGAATCGAACCCCTTGAACCGGGGTTCGGTGCGGTGCGCATCGCTCCTCGTGTCGGGAAAGTGAAGTCGGGTTATGGTATAGTGCCCACGATCCGCGGCCAGATTGTCATAGGGTGGGAAACATCCTTCGGAAAGAAGCACTTCAATATCACCATCCCTTCGGGAATGGATGCCGAGATTCATCTTCCCGGCAAGTCCGAGCCCGTTCGCACCGGTTCCGGAACGTACAGCTTCTAGAGGATGTTCATGCTCTGCTCGCGTATCTTCTCGAGCTCGTCCTTCATCTTGACAACGCACTTCTGCATGTCGGCGTTGTTCGATTTGCTGCCGGTGGTGTTGATTTCGCGGCCCATCTCCTGAATTATGAAGCCGAGCTTCTTGCCCGGGAAAGGCTCGCCGTCAATCGTGTCCATGAAGTACTTGCAGTGCTGGCGCAGACGCACCTTCTCCTCGTTGATGTCTAGTTTTTCGAGGTAGAATATCATCTCCTGCTCGAAACGTTCCTTTTCGAGTTTTACGTTGCACTCCTCGGCCGCGCGGATTATCTTTTCCTTGATTGCCGCGATGCGCTCGGGTTCGTAGCGCTCGATTTCGTCGTAGAGCGAGAGTATGGCCGCCACGCGTCCCGTCACGTCTTTGTAGAGCGACACGCCTTCGTCGGCGCGGTAGCGGTCGATGGCCTCCAGAGCCTCGTCAATGGCCTTTTCCACAGCCGGCCAGTTGTCTTCGGTAATGACGTCCTGTTTGCCTGAATCGACCACGTCGGGCATACGCAGTATGAGCGACATTATCTCGGTGAATTCGTCCTTGCCCTGGGTTACCTCGCCCGGGCTGGTGATGCGCAGGAGCTTTTTGAGTTCCAGCATCTGGGCGTAATATTCGAGCGCGAGGTCGGAATTGATGCTTTTCGCGCTGGTGCCGGCGTTGGGTTCCCAGGTGAGGAACATATCGATTGTGCCGCGCTGGAGCTTGTCTGCGATTTTCTTGCGCACTGCAATTTCGTGCTCTTTGGGCAGAAGTCCGCTCTTTATGCTGATATCGGCGCTTTTGGAATTGACAGAACGGAATTCGATGCGGAGCTTGCCGCCATCGAGCATAACTTCGGCCTTTCCGTAGCCGGTCATCGATTTAATCATCATTATTAGGTATTAATTCCACAAAAATAAGCATTATTTGGTAGTTTCGCCCGGCAAAATGAAATCATCGAGCACATATTTACGCATTTCCGGCATGGTGACGGCCTTCGTGCTGTCGGCGTCTGCGCCCGCGTTCGCGCAGGCTCCCGGCTCTGCGACACAGGCCTTCGGCAATGAGTTGCCGGCGGAACCGGCCCCATTCGATACGACCGGCATCTACGGCGAGCGGCAGGACACTCTTTCGGCGACCGTTTTCACCGCACAGAGGGCGGGGAACTATCTTTCGAAACTCGGCGATACGCGCACCGAAGTCATCTCGGCCGCAGGGCTGTGCAAGATGGCGTGCTGCAACCTGGCGGAGAGCTTCGAGAACTCGGCCAGCGTGACCGTCGGCTATTCCGACGCAGTGACAGGTGCCCGGCAGATACGCCTTCTAGGGCAGAACGGCATCTATACGCAGATGCTCGACGAGAACCGTCCTGTGATGCGCGGCCTCAATGCCCCATTCGGGCTGAACTACGTGCCCGGCCAGTGGCTCGAGAGCATTCAGATAGCAAAGGGCGTGACTTCCGTAATCAACGGAGTTGAGTCGATGACCGGCCAGATCAACCTCGAACATCGCAAACCTACCGATGAAAAGCCGCTTTTCGTGCAGGCGTCGGCAATGAATGACAGCAAGTGCGACGTGAATATCGCATCCTCGCTCCAGCTCGACGAGATGGAGAAGTGGAGCACCGTGGTTCTGGCACACATCAGCGGCAACTTCGCGGAGCACGACATGAACGCCGACGGATTCAAGGACGACCCGTCGCAGTACACCGTCGCGCTTGCCAACCGCTGGCTGTACTACGCTCCGAGCGGGCTTCAGGTGCGCTTCGGTATCAGCGGGGTGATGGACGACCGTCTCGGAGGGCAGGTGGAGAGCCTGGGGGACAGCCGCTGGATGGCGGATATCGTCAACCGCTCGCTGAACGGTTATGTGAAGGTGGGTATTCCCCTCAACGAAACGAATTCGCAGAACATTGCCTTTGTGCTCGACCTTGCCGGCCAGCAGATGCACTCGCGCTACGGCAACAGTATATACAGCCCGCTCACTTACGACCCCTATGGCCCGGTGGTAATGCCGGAGGGAATCGGCTGTCGCTTCTATAATGCGTTCCAGCAGAGCGTTTTCTTCAACTCGCTGTATCAGAACGAGATAAACGAGTCGCACAGGTTCACGCTCGGCTTCAATGTCATGGCGGACTGGTACAGCGACGCTCTTACGTCCGACTTCTTTCGGACAAGCACTATGAACGACATCGGCGTGTTCGGGGAATACACCTTCCACAGTTCGGACGTGCTGTCGGTAATCACCGGCCTTCGCGCCGACCTGTACGGCTCTGACAAGTTCCGCCTGAGCCCTAGGCTAACCGTCAAATATGTGCCGGGAGAGCACTGGGTGTTGAGGGCCAATGCCGGCAGGGGAATCAGGTACAGCAATCCGCTCATCGACAATTTCGGGGTGCTTGCGTCATCTAAACCCGTCAATGCCTTGGAGATTGGCCATCCGCTCGAGGAGTCCTGGACCGCGGGTGCGAACGTGACCTGGTATCTGCCTTTCGACAAGAGCGAAAAGACATACCTGAGCCTCGACTGGTTCAATACCACATTCAGCGAACAGGTTCTGGTGGGCTATTATGCCGACAAGATAGACTTTTCGCTGCTGAGTGCCGCACCCGGAGCGAAATCCTATACAAACAATCTGCAACTCGACTTTTCAACTGAGCCTCTGCGCGGCCTCACAGCCACGCTGACGGCGCGCCTGACCGATCCGCACCAGAGCCTTGCCTGCCAGAACGACGGAATAAAGCCTATGACTTCGCTCTACAAGGGCGTGCTGAATGTGCAGTATGCCACGCGCCTGAGCCGATGGATATTCGACTTTACCGCTTCGCTGAACGGTCCCTGCCGCGTGTGGGACTTTATGAAGGGGATGGAGATTGACGGCAGGGAATACTACGCCGACGGATATACCGACATCTACCCGCTTCTGTATGCCCAGGTGACCAGGCGTTTCAAGGGTTTCGACATCTATCTGGGAGGTGAGAACCTTACCGGATACACCCAGCCCTGCCCGATTCTCGGAGCCGACACGCCTTTCGGCCCTGACTTTGACGCAAGCTGCGTCTGGGGCCCGTTAATGGGTGTGAAAATCTATGCGGGAATAAGAATGACAATTTGGAAAAAAGAATAATGCTTATGAAAAGGTTTTTGATCGCCGCTCTTGTGCTTCTTTGCTGCACCGGAATCTGTTTCGCCGCTTCCAAGGCGCCGAAGGCACCGAAGCAGCCCGACCGCGAGGTCGTTTACCAGACCAACCTCCACTGCAGGAACTGCGCCGCCAAAATTCAAGATAACATCGCCTTCGAGAAGGGCGTGAAGGATCTCGATATCCAGGTCGACGAAAAGACGGTGCGCGTCGTGTACAACCCCGCAAAGACCGATTCGCTCAAAATCGCGGATGCAATTCGCGACCTTGGCTACAGTGCCGAGATAATCAGTGACAAAGAATTGTGATTGATTTGCAAAATGCGTAAATTCGCGGGATTTATTCGCGTTATTTATGGAAGAAGAAGCAAGAAAACTCAATTTTCTCGAGGAGATTATCGAGGATGACCTCAAGACCGGCAAGGTTGAATCTATTCTGACACGATTCCCTCCCGAGCCCAACGGTTATCTTCACCTCGGCCATGCCAAGAGCCTTTGCATCAATTTCGGCCTTGCGCAGAAGTATGGCGGCAAGACCAACCTCCGTTACGACGACACCAATCCCACGAAGGAGGATACCGAATATGTTGATGCCATCAAGGAAGACATCAAGTGGCTCGGCTTCCAGTGGGAGAAGGAATGCTATGCTTCGGATTATTTCGATCAGCTCTACGAGTGGGCAGAATGGATGATTCAGAAGGGCCTTGCCTATGTGGACGATCAGACTCAGGAGCAGATGCGCGAGAATCGCGGCACGGTTGACACTCCGGGCAAGAACAGCCCCTGGCGCGACCGTACTCCCGAGGAAAACCTCAAGCTTTTCCGCGAGATGCGTGACGGCCTCTACGCCGACGGCGAGAAGGTTCTGCGCGCCAAGATTGATATGGCACATCCGAAAATGGAGTTCCGCGACCCTATAATGTACCGCATCAAGCACGCGCATCATCATCGCACCGGAGACAAGTGGTGCATCTACCCGATGTACGACTACACCCACGGCCAGAGCGACTCCATCGAACATATCACGCACAGTATCTGTACTCTTGAATTCGACGTGCACCGTCCGCTCTACGACTGGTACATCAAGACGCTCGGCATCTATCCGTCGCATCAGTACGAATTCGCACGCCTGAACCTCACTTATACGCTTATGAGCAAGCGCAAGCTGCTCGAACTCGTCCAGAAGGGTCTTGTCGCAGGCTGGGACGATCCCCGTATGCCCACACTCTGCGGCGTAAGGCGCCGCGGCTACACGGCTGAAGCTCTCAAGATGTTCTGCGAAAAGATAGGCGTTTCTAAGCGCGACCAGCTGATGGATATCCAACTTCTCGAGTGGTGTGTAAGGCAGGACCTGAATGCCCGTGCAAACCGATATATGGTTGTAAGTGACGACCCCATCAAGGTGACGCTCACGAACTGGCCCGCAGGTCAGGTGGAGTGGTACGACTGCCCGCTGAACCCGGCCGATCCCGAAGGCGCGAAACGCAGGGTTCCTTTCACCGGCGAACTGCTCATCGACCGCGCCGACTTTATGGAGGAGGCTCCGAACAAGTTCTTCCGTCTCAAACCCGACGGGGAAGTGCGTCTGAAATACACTTATATTATCAAGTGCAACGAACTCGTCAAGGATGCCGGCGGCAAGGTTGTCGAACTCAAGTGTACCTACGACCCGTCCACAAAGCCGGGTTCTGGGGAGTGGCGCAGCGTCAAGGGTACGATCCATTGGGTCAGCACTGCTTTTGCGAAGGAACTCGAACTCCGTCAGTACGACCGTCTCTTCACCCTTGCCGACATGAACCAGGTTCCCGAAGACAAAGATTACAAGGATTTCCTGAATCCGGAGAGTCTTGTCATTGCGAAGGGATATGCCGAGCCCGCCCTGCTGGAGGACAATTCGGGCGTTGCGGTGCAGTTCGAACGTGTCGGCTATTACGTTATCGACAGGGACAGCACTCCGGAGCATCCCGTCTTCAACAAGACAACCGCACTCAAGGACAGCTATCGTCCCGAATAGAATTCCGGTAGCCGCTTCACTACTCCGGGATGGCGGGCCGGAGCAAAACTTCCGCGCTTCGCGCTCCGCGCTGCGGAGCGTAGCTTTCATTTCCGAGGGGCTCCGCCCCTCTCATACCCCGCGGCCTTTGTGCTTACGTATTTGCTGGGGCAAATACCGCAGTCGGCCGGCGCGCCGATGCGCGCTCTTTCTCTACGCTTGCGGGCCCCTTCCACTCACGTGCCGTGGACGGCTACGGTTTTGCACCCGGCCCGCCATCCCGGAGTAGTAAGGAAATACCCTAAAACTCAAATTTTTTGCTCTAACTGCGCCCGGTTGGTGTCAGTTAGAGCAAAAAATCAATCTGAGCCAAAAACTGAAATAGAATTACATCAGGCCGAGAATCTTCGAACGGCTGAGGAGGCAGTCGCCGACGGCTGCCGCCTTGCGGTCGAGCTTTGAGAAACGGAACTTGGTGTCGACGCTGACTTTGTTGAGCGAGTGCTTGTGCACTGCAGTCTTGAGCGGGAGCATGAGATAGTCCTTTCCGACAATCAGGCGGCCTCCGATCACTACCAGCCCGGGGTTGAAGATGTTGATGACGCCTGCAAGACCCTGCCCGAGCGTAGTTCCAACCTGTTCGATGCCTTCGATTGCAAGCACGTCCTCTTCTTTTATGGCCTGAAGGATGTCGTGTAGTTCGACATTGCCTTTCTGCTTGTATATCTTGGACATCGAGGAGCGTTTTCCTTCCTGCAACTTTTCGATGATCATTCTGTGCAGTGCCGAGCCTGATGCGCCTGTTTCGAGACAGCCAACCTTGCCGCAGCGGCAGATGATGTCGTTGTTGAGGAAAGGGAAGTGGCCTATCTCGCCGGAGAAACCTGATTTTCCGTAATAGAGCCTGCCGTCAAGTATCATTCCCATTCCGAGACCCCAACTGAGGTTGACGAAAATCATATCCTTGTCGGCGTCCTTGCCGAGGGTCATGTATTCGCCATAGGCCATCGCGCGCGAATCGTTCTCGATGGTGACCGGAACGTCGAGCTCGCTCTGGAAGAGCTCGGTCATCGGTATGTCGTCGCTTACGAAATAGGTGAGGCTGTAGCCTTTTTCGGGATTGACCCTTCCGGAAAGACTGATGCCCACACCAAGAACCTTATCCCAGGAGACATTGGCTTTGGCGGCTTCTTCCTTGATGAGCCTGCACATCTTCTTGAAGGAGTCGGCGTTGGCTTCGAGCACGAATTCTATGTCCTGTATGAATTGAACTATCTCGCCCTTGAAGTCGCATATTGCGATATGGAAGTGCTGCCTTGCGACATCGACGCCGAGGAAATAGCCTGCGCCCGGGTTGAGACCGTACATACTGGGCCTTCTTCCGCCCCTGGTGTCTATCTTGCCTTCATCGAGAAGGTAACCTTCGGCGATCATCTCGCCAATGATTTTCGTGGTTGTCGGCACGCTTGAATTCAAAGCTTTCGCCAAATCGGCTATGCTTGTGCGGCCGTTGTTGATGCAAATCCTGAGAATCTCGCGTTTTGTGGCTGTATTCTTAGATTCGTTCTGCGTCGAAAATAGTGACAACATTGTTATAGGTTTTATGTTTCGAGGCGCAAAATTATGCAAAATATTTCGTATCTTTGGAGGATTGTTTAAAAAATTATTAAATTTTTTTTCGAACCACCTGTATGGCGAAGTCAAATATTAAAAAAAGAGGCCGTCTCAAGATGCGCGGTAAACTTATCATCGCCCTCAGCCTCATTGCTCTTGTGCTGCTCCTGACGGTATTCCTTGCCATTATGGAGTTCTCACGCTCGGGAATCGCAATATCTTCGACCATCTATTACCGCACTGTCACTCCGGTAATCATTGCTTTTGCAGTGGGTATGCTTCTGCTTGCGCTGCTGCTCTTCTTTATACTCACTTACTACGTGAAGCCCATCAGGCGCATTCTCGACTCGCTCGAGAGCTACAATACATACGGCAAGAAGTATTCGGTGACCTTCGAAGGCGACGACGAACTCGCTGCACTGAATACCGGCATCTCCGATCTTGCCGAAGAGAACCGCCAGCTGCGCTCGCGCATAGCTGCGCTCAAGGCTAAACAGTCCAATTCTTCTTCTGCTGCTCCCGATGAACGTTAAGGCTGTGTCGAGGAATGTGGGCTACGCCCTGCTCGTGAGCTCGCTCTTTATGCTGCTCTCGGTGGGCGTGTCGTTGCTCAATGGCGGCGACAGTGCGCTCTACGGCCTTCTTATCAGTTTTCTGCTGACTTTCTCGGTGGGCATATTCCCGTTCATCTTCGTCCGTGGCGCAGAGCCTATCACCCTGAAGGACGGGTATCTGATAATCGTTCTGTCGTGGCTGCTCTCGTTCGTGTTCGGAATGCTGCCCTACATTATGTGGGGAGGCCCGTTCACCCTTGCGAATGCCTGGTTCGAAAGCGTTTCGGGCTTTACGACTACCGGCGCCACGGTGCTGCAGGACATCGAAGCTCTTCCGCCAAGCCTTCTTTTCTGGAGGGCTGCGACGCATTTCATCGGAGGCTTGGGAATTGTAGTGTTCATGCTTCTGATCATTCCCGGTGCCAGCCCCATACGCCTGCGCCTTACGAATATGGAACTTTCGAGCCTGTCGCGCTCCGGCTACGCCACCCGTTCGAACAGGACGGTGTATGTGTTCACATACGTGTATCTGGTTATCTGCGTGCTGGCTTTTGCGGCCTACAGCCTTGCCGGGATGGATTCGCTCGATGCCATCTGCCATGCATTCAGTGTGTGCGCTACGGGCGGTTTCAGTACGCGAAACCTTTCCCTGGCTGCGTACGGCTCACCTTTGATAGAGGGAATAACGCTCTTCTTTATGCTGCTTGCATCGCTGCATTTCGGGCTTCTGTTCCTGGCTGTGGTGAACCGCAGTCTCAAGCCTCTGCGTAACCCTGTCCTCCGCTTCTACCTCATAACGCTTGCTGTGTTCTCGGTTCTGATGGCGCTCTCGCTGCGCTTCTCCGGGCAGGTGGACGGCTTCGGGAAGGCTCTGTGGTACGGAACGTTCCAGACGGTGAGCGTCGCTTCGACTACCGGCTTTGCGGTGGCTGACAATGCCTCCTGGCCGCTCTCCACTATGGTTCTGATGATGTTCATGGCTGTGATGTGCGGCTGCGCGGGTTCGACTACGGGCGGCGTGAAGGTCGACCGTGTGTTCGTGCTCATTAAATCCATCGGCCGCCAGATTGAGAAGATTCTTCATCCCAGTTCGGTGGACGAAGTACGCATAGGCAAGAGGGTGCTACGCGACGAGGAAGTGGCGCCCCATATCCTCTACATCGCGCTGTACTGCGTGCTGCTTGCCGTTTCGGTGTGCATTTCGCTGGTGCTCGGGCTTGACCCTACGGCCAGTTTCGCCGCTTCGGTTTCGAGCCTTGGCAACGTTGGACCGGCAATGGGCGATCTTGGCAATCTGGGCAATTTCGATTCGCTTACCGGCGGTGTGAAGTTCCTCTTTACGATGGATATGTTCCTCGGCCGAATCGAGATATATCCCGTTCTGGCTGTATTTGCAATGGTCGTTGAACACCGGAGAAAGTGATGACCCGCGCCGAGTTCCTTTACAAATCGTTTACCGAACAGTTCCAGTACGAGCCTACGGCCTGTCAGGACGGGTTTTTCAAGCAGGCTGCGGATTTTCTGTCAAGCGATGACGGCGACATATTCGTCGTGAACGGATACGCCGGCACCGGCAAGACTTCGGCCGTGGCCGCGGTAATCAACGCCTTGCGCGAAATGCGTGTCAAAACTGTGCTGATGGCTCCCACCGGTCGCGCAGCCAAGGTGCTGAGCCGTTTCGCTGGACGCGGCGCGCAGACCATCCATAAGGTAATCTACCGTCAGAAGAGCGTCGGCGCCGGGGGAGTGGCTACCTTTTCGCTCAACCGCAACGAATTCAAGAATACTCTCTTTGTTGTGGATGAGGCCTCGCTCATTGGAATAGATGCGCAGGCTGGCAATTCGCTCTTCGGCAGCGGCAACCTTCTCGAAGATCTTGTCACTTACCTTCGCGCCGGCACCGATTGCCGTCTGATTCTGCTGGGCGACAGCGCGCAGCTGCCTCCCGTCGGGATGGGCGAAAGCCCGGCACTTGACCGCAGTTTTATGGGCGGATTCGGTGGAGTGCGGTTCTGTACGCTTTCAACCGTCGTCCGTCAGGCCGAAAGCAGCGGCATTCTGCAGAACGCTACCGCGCTGCGCCGAAATCTTGGCTCCGGGGAGGTGAAATTCTCACTCGAGGGGTTCGAAGACATAGAACGCGTAAGCGGCGAGAATCTTATCGACCGCATAGGCGAGGCATACGATAAATATGGCGAAGACGAGACCATAGTGCTCTGCCGCTCGAACAAGAGGGCGATACGCTATAATCTGGGCATACGCGCAACTGTGCAGTATAAAGAGGAACGCCTGCTGCGCGGCGATTCGCTGATGATAGTGAAGAATTGCTACCAGTTCCTGCCAGATGACTCGCCTATGGGCTACATAGCCAACGGCGATGTGGCCCGGCTGGTGCGGATAGGCGGTTATGAAGAGCGTTACGGCCTGCATTTCGCCACAGCTTCGCTCCGCTTCCCCGATTACGACGGAGCAGAAGTTAAGGCAAAAGTGTGCCTCGATACGCTTGAAAGCGAATCGGCTTCGCTTACGAGCGCTCAGCAGAATGCACTCTATGAGGGTGTCGATGCCGACTATGCTCACATCACGTCCAAGAAAAAACGTTACGAGGCGGTTCGCGAAGACCCGTTCTACAATGCCCTGCAGCTAAAATACGCCCAGGCCGTCACCTGCCACAAGGCGCAGGGCGGCCAGTGGGACTGCGTGTTCGTCGACTGTCCTTTCTGGGGCCAGGAAATTACGGACGACGACATTAAGTGGATGTACACCGCGCTCACCAGGGCGGTGAAAAAAGTTTATCTGGTGAATTTTCCCGACCAGTTCTTCGTATGAATAAGACATTCTCAATCATATTCGCATTTTGTCTGCTGACCGCTGTAACCTGCGACGCTTCGGTTCAGGCAGCGCCTGCGGTGGAACCTTCCGCCGTGGACGCTTCGGCCCAGAACCCCACTCCCTCACCTGACACGCGCAGTGTGGCATATACGCTCGGAGGCAACCTTTTTGTGCTCGACAGCGCTTCTGGCGAGGTGACACAGATTACCGACGACGGGTCCGAGCTCATCCTCAACGGTTACGCATCCTGGGTATATTACGAGGAAATCTTCGGCCGCCCGTCAAAGTACAGGGCTTTCTGGTGGAGCCCCGATTCGCGCAAGCTGGCCTTTTACCGTTTCGATCAGAGCGGTGTGCCCGTGTTCCCGATTTTCAGCCCGTTCGGCCAGGGGGGAGAACTCTCGCTTACACGCTATCCCAAGGCGGGGCAGAGCAACCCCGAAGTGCGCATAGGTATCTATTCGCTTGATACCAAGGCGATTACCTGGGCCGACTTCGACTCTTCGAAAGACCAATATTTCGGCACTCCGTTCTGGGGTGATGACTCGAAGCAGCTTTTTGTGCAGTGGATGCCGCGCGTGCAGAACACGCTCGAACTCTATGCCGTTGCGGCCTGCGACGGTTCTTTGAAACATATCTATCACGAAGAATATCCCACCTGGGTGGATTGGATGGACGATATGCTTTTCGGCCGCGACGGCCTTTATATGGCCCGCGCCTTCGAAAGCGGATGGCAGCAGCTGTATTATCTCTCGTACGACGGCAAAACTTTCAAGCGTCTTACGGACGGCTGTAACTGGCGGATAAACCTTGTAAGGCTCGACGAACGCAGGGGAGATGTCTATTTTACGGCCTGCCGCGAGAATCATCTCCGCCGCAGCCTGTATAAACTTGCAAAGAACGGGAAAATCACGCGCCTGAGCCCTCTGGAATACAATGTAGCAAACGTTTCAATAGCCGATGACTTCAAGAGCTACCAGGCGGAATTCTCGAATGTCCTCACACCCGCGATGAGCGTGAAGGGCAAAACCGCGAAGGAATCGTACAGCATCGTCCGTGCCTCGGACTCCGTTGGTGAAATTCCGTCGGTAGAGTTCATCTCCCTTGCCATGGCCGATGGCCTGCAGGTGCCCGCAAAAGTCACCTATCCCTTCGGCTTCGACCCCTCGCAGAAGTATCCTGTCGTTATGGAAATCTACGGCGGACCCGACACAGACTACGTGTATGACCGCTGGCGCGCGATACGACCTATGGAAAAGTGGTACGCCGAAAACGGAATCGTGCGCGTAGTCGCCGACTGCCGTGCTTCCGGGCATAACGGACGGGCGGGGGAGGACCTCTCGTGGCGCGATGTCGTAAGCGCACCTGTGGAGGATTTCTCGCGCTGGGCGGAGTACCTCGGCTCGCTCCCTTGGGTTGATGAGCAGCGTATCGGCGTAGAGGGTTTCTCTTTCGGCGGCACTATGACAGCAATGCTGGTGATGACGCGTCCCGACCTTTTCCGCTGCGGCGTAGCCGGAGGGGGAGTGTATGACTGGGCTCTGTACGACACGCATTACACCGAGCGTTTCATGGATACCCCGCAGCGCAACCCGGAGGGCTATCGCAAGGCCTGTGCACTGAATTATGTCGGGAGCTACAACCCCACAGAAGCCTGGCTCAAGCTTACCCACGGCACCGGCGACGACAACGTGCATTTCCAGAACACGCTCCAGCTGGTGGACGCCCTGCAGCAGGCGGGCAAACAGTTCGACCTGATGATATACCCCGACGGCATGCACGGCTACCGCAATGCCCAGGCATCACACGATAACGAAGCGGACAAACGCTTCTGGACAGAACATCTTCTCAATGATTAAAGATATGGCAGATTACAGAACAATAGCGCAGAATTGGATCGACGGACCCTTCGACCTCCAGACAAAGGAGGAGGTGCGCTCCCTTATGCAGAATGATGAAGCGGCTCTCGAAGACGCCTTTTACCGCAATCTCGAATTCGGCACCGGCGGCCTCCGCGGTGTGATGGGCGTCGGCACGAACCGTATGAACAAATATACCGTGGGTATGGCCACCCAGGGCCTCGCCAACTATATGCTTGCCAATGTCGAAGGGCCGCTGAGCGCCTGTGTCTCGTTCGACAGCCGCAATCACAGCCGCGAGTTCGCGCAGATAACCGCCGATGTGCTCAGCTCCAACGGAATAAAGGTTTATCTTTTCGACGGCATACGCCCCACACCCGAGCTTTCGTACAGCATACGCCTCAAGAAGGCAACGGCAGGAGTGATGGTCACAGCCTCGCACAACCCCAAGGAGTACAACGGCTACAAGGTGTTCTGGAGCGACGGCGGGCAGATAACTTCGCCCGTCGACAAGGATATCGTAGCCGAAGTCGCCAAGGTGTCCGACCCTTCGCTCGTGCATTTCGAAGCACGTCCCGAACTTGTCGAAATTATGGGCGCCGAGGTTGACGAGTGCTATCTCCGCGATATTCTCAGCCTCACCCTGAGCCCCGACCTTTGTTCGCGCCACAAGGATGACATCAAGTTCGTCTATACGCCTCTTCACGGCTGTGGCGTGCGTCTGGTGCCCGAGTGCCTGAAGCGTCTCGGCTTCGGGAACGTGTACCACGTGCCCGCACAGGATGTCTCTGACGGCAATTTCCCCACCGTGGCCTCGCCCAACCCCGAAGAACCCACTGCGCTTGCAATGGCAATCGCGCGCGCCGACGAGGTGGGAGCCGACATCGTTCTGGCGACCGATCCCGATGCCGACCGTATGGGCATAGCCGTCCGCGACAACGACGGCCGTATGGTTCTGTTCAACGGCAACCAGACCGCCTCGCTGATGACGTACTATATCCTCAGTCGCCGCCGCGAACTGGGTACCCTCGGAGAAGGGAAATACGTTGTGAAGACCATTGTGACCACCGAACTTATCCGCGAAATCGCCGAAAGTTTCGCTCTGCCCGTGTACAACGTGCTCACCGGCTTCAAATATATAGCCGAAGTGGTGAAGCGCAACGAGGGCAAGGGCGAGTTTGTGTGTGGCGGCGAGGAAAGCTACGGCTTCAACGTGGGTGAGTTTGTGCGTGACAAAGACGCGCAGATAGCATGCTCGATGGTTGCCGAAACTGCGGCATGGGCTGCAGAACAGGGACTTACCCTGTATCAGCTCATGCAGAGGATCTACTCTGAATACGGTTATCGCAAGGAGGGCCTCGTAAGCCTGGTACGTAAAGGCAAGAGCGGCGCCGAGGAGATTCTCGCCATTATGGCCGATTTCCGTGCGAATCCTCCGAAGGAGATGTGCGGCTCGCCGGTATGCCGTGTCGTCGATTATCTCGAACCCGGGAAGACCGGTCAGCCGCGTTCGAACGTGCTTCAGTTCTTCGACGAGGCCGGCGATGTGGTAAGCATCCGTCCTTCGGGCACCGAGCCCAAGATCAAGTTCTATTTCGGGGCGAAGGGCTCCGATGCCGATGCGAAGATAGAGAGCCTCAAGGCTCAGTTCGTCCGGCAGTAGGACACCACCTGGCGATTGGGCACTCCGGGCATTTCGGGCTGCGTGCCGTGCAGATGTAACGGCCGTGCAGCAGAAGCCAATGGTGCGCCTTGCTTCGCAGCGGTGCTTCGAACAGACGCTCGAGGTCGTTCTCTACGGCTTCGGGCGTCTTTCCTTTGCTGAGCGCGAGCCGGTGTGCGACTCTGAACACGTGCGTGTCGACGGCTATCACGGCCTCTCCTGTGGTGATTGACGCTACGACATTGGCTGTTTTGCGCCCTACTCCGGGCAATCTCACGAGCGAGGCGGTATCGCCGGGAACAGTGCCGCCGAAATCATCCCTGACCATCCTGGCCATCGCGACGAGGTGCGCGGCTTTGGCGTTGGGGTAGCTGACTGATTTTATGAGAGGATAAACGTCGGCCTGCGCATCGGCCGCGGCCAGTGCCTCTATGTCGGGAAAACGCCCGAACAGGGCCGGAGTGACCATATTTACGCGCTTGTCGGTGCACTGGGCCGAGAGCATCACGGCCACTATCAGCTGGTATGGGTTGCAAAAAACAAGCTCCGAAGCGGCGTCCGGGGCTGTTCTGAGAAAATAATCCGTAATATGCGAGCAACGCTCGCGGCGGCTCATCATATCTGTGCGGCGGGTGCGGCGCTCGTCTCGTGGCAGTGCTCGTCTTCGCATACGAAGATGCGGCCCGGGTAGCGTGCGAAGAAATCGCGCGAGTGGGTTACCATTACGATGGCTGTGCCTTCGGAGTTGATCTTGCGCAGAAGCTTCATGATGCCGTCGGCTGTCTCCGGGTCAAGGTTGCCGGTAGGCTCGTCGGCGATGATGAGGCGCGGGGAATTGAGGATGGCGCGTGCAATGGCGATGCGCTGCTGCTCTCCGCCCGAAAGCTGGTGGGGCATGCGGTGCTCCTTTGTGGTCATTCCCACAGCCTGGAGCACTTCCTCGATGCGTCTTTCGATGAGGATGGGGTCTTCCCAGCCGGTGGCTTCGAGAACGAAGGCGAGGTTGTCGTGCACGTCGCGGTCCATAAGGAGCTGGAAGTCCTGGAAAACTACACCGATACGGCGGCGGAGCATGGGAATGTCGCGGCTGCGTATGGTCCCGATGTCGTAACCGCAGCAGCGGCAGCTTCCCGCCAGGGGCAGTGACTCGGCTATGAGCGTGCGGATGATGGAAGTCTTTCCGGTACCTACCTTGCCGACTATGTAAACGAATTCTCCGGCGTTGATTTCCATGTCGAGCCCGTACACGACGGTGGCGTCGCCGCCCGCTATGTCGGCCTTGCGGAAAGAAATGATGGGGGAGGATGAATTGTCCATACTTTTTTGCTAAATCCCTGCAAATATAGCGTAAAATTTATTAATTTTACGGCATGAAGCTCAAGTGTACTTCCTCTGCGGCTCTGGCCGCTCTTTTATTGTTGGTCTGCACGCCCGCCCCGGCATCCGGCCCCATCCATAAAGAAGCCGTCGACCTTTACCGTCACGGCATGTATTCCAAGGCGATGGAACTTTTCCGCTCCGACCTCCAGGACCCTCTCTCATACGATTATTCGGTCCTTTGTGCGGTCAAGCTCGGCCTTGACAGTGCAGGAGATATGGTGGCCACGGTGGACACTCTGCATCCGCGTACCATAGTCAATTCCGCTATCCATCAGGCCTGGGGCCTGAGGCTCTTCGACCGTGAAGACTATGAAGGCGCCGCAGCCGAATTCGCGAAGGTTGACGGCAATTCGCTCAGCCGCTCCGAGAAGGCCGAATTCTACTACAAATACGGCTACAGCCTCTATAATGCCGGCCAGAGCGATTCCGCGATGGATTATCTCCTCAAGGTTGAGGATATGCAGCAGAGCGAGTATATGGCCGTGACACGCTTCACGCTCGGTACCATCGCCTACAACAGTTCTTCCTTCTCCGATGCGTTCGACTGGTTCGAGATGGCGTCCGGCGACGAGCGCTTCCGCCAGCTTTCCGAATTCTATATGGTCGATTGCCGCTTCCTTCTCAAGAACTACGAATACGTGGTGAGGGAAGGGGAGAGGATATATCCCGGATTCGATGGAGAGAAGGCCAAGTACCTTTCACGCATTATGAGCGAGTCGTACCTTGTGCTCGGCAATGCCGAAAAGGCGCGCGAGTACTTCGACCGCGAGGCTGCCGACATTTCGAACATGAGCGACGAGGACATCTTCCACGCCGCGTCGGTGCATTATGCCAATTCCGACTATGTGGGCGCTCTCTCGTATTTCACCCGTATGCCGGCGCGCATCGACTCACTCGGCCAGATAGCCTTGTACCAGATGGGCGACAGCTACATCCAGATCAAGAACAAGGTGGCCGCGATGGATGCCTTCCGCGAGGCCGGAAACATGAAGTGGAGCGAGACCATACGCGAAGACGCCCTCTTCAACTACGCCAAACTGGCCTTCGACCTCAACCAGGATCCTTCCGTCTTTGAAAGCTATCTCAAAGAATACTCGACCTCGCGCCGCGGCGAAATGATTTACGGCTATATGGCACTCTCCGCCCTTCTGCGAAAGGATTACGCCGCTGCCGTCGAAGCCTACGACCAGATAGAGGAACTCGACGCCGAACAGAAGTCCAACTACGTGAAGGCCAATTTCCTGCGCGCCGACCAGCTTCTTTCCATAGGCTCGTACCGCGCTGCCGTGCCTTACCTCAAGGCGTCGGCCTACTACCTGCCGCGCACCGACAAGTTCAATCAGTTTGCGCGTTATCATCTTGCCGACTGCTACTATCGCAGCGGAATGTACAAGGAGGCGCTGGGCGTGTATACCGATCTTTACAACATCTCTGCGCTCAACAATACGCGCGAAGGTGCCCTGATACCCTACAATATGGGATACTGCTGCCTCTCTGCGGGCGATTATGACGCTGCGGCAAAGTGGTACGACGTTTATATGCGCTCGGCCGACAGGCCTGCACGCAAGGATGCGATGCTGCGCCGCGCCGACTGCGATTTCATCCGCAGGCACTATTCCCAGGCGGTGCTTACGTACAATGCTGCGGTTCAGGAGTATCCCGACACGGCGAATCTCTACGCAAGCTATCAGCTTGGTATGGCAGCCGGACTTGCCGGCAGCCTCTCGCGCAAGATAGACGTGCTTTCCAAAGCTGCCGGATGCCCGTCCGATGCCAGATATTATCCGGATGTGGTGTATGAGCTTGGACGCGCCTGCGTCGAGGCTGGCCGCTGCGATGAGGCTGTGGCCGCATTCGATAAACTCCAGGCCTGTGCCACCGACAATGTACAGGTGTCCAGGGCACTCGTCGGCAAGGGTCTCGCGCTGAAGAATGCGGGCCGCTACGACGAGGCCTTCGGCTGCTACGACAAGGTGGTGAAGATGACTCCGCGCAACGAGTATTTCAACGATGCGCTTCTGAGCATCAGCTCGATATGCGAGGCCCAGCAGCATCCGGAGAAGTATCTCGAGTATGTCGAGGCGGGCGGATATAACTCCGGGCAGAACGCTCAGGAGAAGGAAAAGCTGTATTTCAATACTGCCGAGCAGGTGTTCCTTGCCGGCAATTACAACGGCACGGTCACCTACGCGAAGCGCTATCTGTCGCTCTATCCCGAAGGCGGGCACGTCGCCGACGCATATTTTTACCTGGCCGAAGCCTACCGTCACAACGGCAGCAAGGAAGCGGCCGTGGATGCCTACAACTGCAGCCTCGAAGCCGACCCCTCCGGTGCGTTCTCGACCCTTTCTCTGATGAACATCGCCTCGCTGTGCTTCTCGCTCGAACGTTTCGAAGACGCTTACGATGCCTACGAGAGGGTGGGCAATCCGCTTGGGATGATGCGCAGTGCCTACAACGCAAAACTGTACGACAATGCAATCGCCTCTGCCACAAAGGTCATAACGACTACGCATCCCGATGAAGAGGTGCGCCGCGAGTGTCTTTACGTGCAGGCCAAATCTTACCTGAACACCTCGCGCAGGACCGAGGCTTTCGACCTGCTCACCCGTCTTATGGAATTCCCCGACACTCCCGAGGGTGCAGAGGCCTGGTATCTGGTAATCAAATCGCGCTTCGACTGGGGCCGCTTCGATTCTGTGGAGGAGGGCGTGTACGAGTTCGCATCGAAGTGCCAGAGCCAGCCTTATTGGCTTGCCAAGTCCTTCGTGGTGCTTGGCGACGCGTTCCTTGAGCGTGGCAATGCGGCTCAGGCCAAGGTTACCTTCGAAAGCGTGCGCGATGGTTTCGCTCCCGCTTCGAGTGCCGAGGAAGATGTGCTCGAAACCGTGAATGAAAGACTGCAACAGCTTAACTCATAGTCAGAAGATATGAAACCGAACACTATAAAGTCTCTATTGTTGGTCCTTGGTCTTGCCCTTCCCGTGATGGCTGCGGCGCAGGATCTAAACCCCACCATCGAGGTTACCAACGATTTCATAACCAGTACCCAGGGCACCGAACGCATTTCGTTCCCTATGGAAGTGCCTGATTCGATTACCCAGTTCAGGCTGAATTTCGACTACGACGTATTTTCGAATCCCTACCGCGGGGCGTACAAGTTTGTGCCGTACAATGTGAAGATGGCTCCCGAGGCCCGCAGTTTCGACCAGTCGCGCTTCTATCTTAAGGCCGGGGCCGGATACACCCTTCACCCTCAGTTCACGCTTGCATGGTCGCCCATAAGCAGGGATGCATTTTCGCTGAACTTCTATCAGAATCTCAACGGATATGTCGGCCCGTACCGTGCTTTCGACGGATACACTCCTGAGTTCGACGGCCACGATTTCGGTGAGAACTTCGTCGTTTCAAGCGTCATTGATACGAAGAACGTCACCGTGCAGCCCACTTTCAGCTACGACGGTGCCTATGTCAAGGATCTCTGGCAGGACGATATGTTCCATAACTTCAAGGCCGGTATAAGGGCCGTCTCGAAGCGCGATGCCGAGACCCACATTACCTACGACGTGGACTTCTCTTATTCGTACGGCACCGATTCGATGGTCGGCGAGCATCAGTGGCGCTTCGGCGGAAGCGTTTCGCCGTTCTATCAGATGGCCTGCCGCATGCTTCTCGACTATGAAATAGGCTACACCGCCTATACCGGAGCTATACAGGATGTGCTGTATAACATTGAGGCTTTGCCTCATTTCGCGTTTCGTGCCGGGCCGGTTGACCTGAGCCTTGGTGTGAAGGGATGTTACATATACAGCCTCCACGTCTATCCCGATGTCAAGGCCGATATGCGTCTGTTCAATGGTGCCCTGGACATTTATGCCGGTGTCGCGGGCGGCGACAAGGTCAACACCTATTCGGCATTCAAACTCGCCGACCACCATTTCCTGAACGATACCGCGCCCTCGTCGCTCATAGGCGGATATTACCGTGAGCGCATCAATGCGTATTTGGGTTTCGGAGGCTGCATCAAATCGGTGTTCCAGTTCGATGTGCGCGGTGGCTTCACTTCGCTTGCCGGGGCTCCGATGTATTCGATCATAACCAATCTCAGTCCCGCTTCGTGGACAGCCTCCACGCTTCTGAACAGGGCCGCGGTGGTGCCTGTTGACTATTCCTTCGGCTATGTCGATGCCGATATGCTGCTCCGGATAAAGAGTTTCGAGATGAAAGGCGGTCTGCATCTGCGCAAATCGGCCCTTGACGGCTCGCAGTGCTTCACCCTTCCCGCGGCAGGCGCCGAAGGAAGCGTGCTGTACATCTGGCGCGGACGGTTAAAGACGGGTCTCAGTGCAGACTGGTGCTCCGAGCGTGTGATGGCCGAACATACCATGGCCTCATACTTCGATCTCGGGCTTTATGCCGAGTACCGCACGGCCTCGCATTTCTCATTCTGGCTCCGTGGCGGCAACCTCTGCAACAATGTTATCGAGAGAGTGCCTTTCGTGGCTGAAAAAGGTATCAGTTTCACGGCCGGAATATGCCTGGATTTGAGATAAATTGATTATATTTGTAAGATTACATAAAGACAAACTGTGATGCAAGAAAACGACTATTCCGCAGGTAGTATTCAAGTCCTCGAAGGGCTTGAGGCCGTGCGTAAGAGACCATCAATGTACATCGGAGACATCTCCGAACGAGGCCTTCACCACCTGGTTTACGAAGTGGTGGACAACAGCATAGACGAGGCGATGGCGGGCTTCTGCTCGGATATCACCGTCGACATACTCGAAGACAATTCAATACGTGTACGGGACAATGGCCGAGGTATTCCTACCGGCATGCACCCGAAGGAGCACCGCAGCGCCCTTGAGGTGGTTCTGACGGTTCTTCACGCCGGAGGAAAGTTCTCGAAGGACTCCTACAAGGTTTCCGGAGGTCTGCACGGTGTGGGTGTGAGCTGCGTCAACGCCCTTTCCGATTATCTCGAAGCCGAAATCCACCGCGAAGGCACCATCTTCAAGCAGACATACTCGAAGGGCAAGCCTACATCCGCCGTGCAGGAGGTCGGCAAATGCGATGATACCGGAACCATCATCACCTTTCATCCCGATTCGACAATCTTTACCCAGACCACTGTTTACAAGTACGATACGCTTGCTGCGCGTCTTCGCGAGCTGGCTTATCTGAACAAGGGGATACGTATCACCCTCACCGACCGCCGTTCGCTTATCGACGAATACATCGTCGACGAAAACGGCAATTCCAAGCCTACCGGGCGGCAGATACATCCCAACGACGTGTTCTATTCGCAGGAAGGCCTCAAACAGTTCATCGAATACCTCGATGCCGGTGCCGAAACGCTTATCCCCGAGCCCATCTGCGTGACTGCCGACAAGATTATCCCTATCGACATAGCCCTCCAGTACAACACCGGCTATTCCGAGAAGATTTATTCCTATGTCAACAATATCAACACCATCGAAGGCGGTACCCATCTCCAGGGCTTCAAGAACGGCCTGAGCAAGTCGCTGCGCGACTACGGTGTCAAGAACAATATCTTCAGCAAGGACCTCTTCGATAAGGACGGCAAGCTCATCCTTGCCCCCGAGGACTTCCGCGAAGGTCTTACTGCAGTAATCAGCGTCAAGGTTTCGGAGCCCCAGTTCGAAGGCCAGACCAAGACCAAACTCGGTAATACCGAGGTCTCCGGCGCCGTTTCGCAGGCTACCGTATCGGCTATGGAGAACTTCCTTGAGGAGAATCCGAAACTTGCCAAACTCGTCATCGAGAAGGTTGCGCTTGCCGCAAAGGCACGTAACGCGGCCCGTAAGGCCCGTGAGATGGTGCAGCGCAAGTCGCCTCTCGGCGGTGTCGGAATGCCCGGCAAACTGGCCGACTGCTCCGAGAACGATCCCGAGAAGTGCGAGCTCTTCCTGGTCGAGGGAGACTCCGCCGGCGGAACCGCAAAACAGGGACGCGACCGTGCCATCCAGGCCATCCTGCCCCTCCGCGGTAAGATTCTCAATGTCGAGAAGGCCGCTATGGACCGCGCCTTTGATTCGCAGGAAATCCAGAATATCTACACCGCCCTCGGTGTCACCGTAGCCCAGGAGGACGAAAGCGGCGAAAAACATATGGACCTGAGCAAGCTCCGCTATCATAAAGTCATCATAATGACCGATGCCGATGTCGACGGTTCGCATATCGCCTGCCTTATCCTCACGTTCTTCTTCCGCTATATGTTCGACCTCATCAAGAACGGCTATGTATATCTCGCAACTCCGCCTCTTTACCTCGTGAAGAAAGGCAAGGAAGAGATATACTGCTGGACCGAGGAACAGCGCGAAGAGGCGGCGCTCCGCCTTGGCAAGGGAAGCGACAAGGGCTATACCGTTCAGCGCTACAAGGGTCTCGGCGAAATGAGCGACGACCAGCTCTGGAGCACGACCATGGACCCGGCTCGCAGGCGTCTCCGCAAGATTACCATAGAAAATGCGGCTCAGGCCGAACGCACATTCTCGATGCTGATGGGTGACGACGTGCCGCCCCGCAGGCAGTTCATCGAAGAGAACGCCCACTACGCCAACATAGACGCATAAAGATGAAGAAAACCGTCACTGCCAAGATTATTCTCCCTCTTTTCGGAGTGCTTGCAGCACTGGTTTTGTCGGAGCCCCGTTCGGCGAAATGGGGCTACGAGTTCCGCGAAGGTGCACCCTGGAAGTATGAGACCCTGATAGCCCGCTTCGATTTCCCCATCCTCAAGACACAGGAGCAGATGGACGCCGAGCGCGGAGCCGGAGCCTCGGTGAAGGTTCCGTACTTCCGCTATTCGTCGGATGTTGTCAACAGGAACCTCCGCAACATCGACGCCCTTGTCCCGGACGGAGCTGTCGATATGAAGCCGCTTCTTTCGAAGACCGTCAGGGATATCTACGAGCACGGTGTGACCGATGACGATTCGGCTCCGACCAAGATGGCCGATGCCAACGGGCATCTCCCGCAACTCATCTATATCCAAAAGGACAAACGCGCCACGCAGTACCCGGCCGAGGAAGTGTATTCGCTCACGACTGCCCGTGCCGCGCTGCTTGCTGCCGTGAAGTCCGAATTCACGGCAGTGAATGCCGATTCCGTGCTGTCGGTCAACGGCGTCTACGGTTTCATCGAAGCCAATCTCCAGTACGACGCACAGACTACCGACCTTGTGCACTCGCAGTCCGAAATCCACGTTTCTCCCACCCTCGGTTATATCAATGCCGGGCAGTTGATTGTCTCGGAAGATGAGATTGTGACGCCCGAGATATACCAGATGCTCGATTCGTACAAGTACGAGTACGAGCACAATATCGGGCACGCTGTTTCGTGGTTCTCCCGCTGGGGCGGCAATATCGCCGTTTCGCTGTGCCTGGTTGTGCTTCTGTTCTTCTGTCTGCTTTTTACCTGCCACAGCGTCATGCGTGACAGCTACAACAAATACCTCTACCTCGTATTCATATACACTGCTTCGGTAGTCATCTATCTGCTTGTCTGCCAGCTGAATGAATATTATATCTTCCTGCTGCCGCTTGCGCTCATCGGGCTGTATATGCAGTCGTTCTTCAGGCTCAAGTCGGTGTTTGCAGTATACCTGATGACCCTGGTCCCTCTGCTTGTCTTCACCCAGAGCGGTACCATGTTCTTTCTTATGAGCCTTGCCGGAGGTATGACCGCGCTCTACGCTTTCCGCCGTCACGGAAAAGGCGCCCGCCAGTTCCTCGCCGCTCTCTTCATCTTCATTGCCGAAGCGCTTGTCTACGGAGCTTTCATCCTGTTCGGAACGGCCAATTTCGACCATATCCGCGTTCTTGTCATGCTCTTTGCCGGCTCGATGCTCACCGTGGCGTTCTATCCGGTCATTTATCTGTTCGAACGTATCTTCGGACTCATCTCGAATGCCCGTCTCGCTGAACTTGCCGATACTTCTTCGCCTGTGCTGCGCATGCTCGAACAGAAGGCTCCCGGAACATTCCAGCACTCGCTGCAGGTCAGCAACCTTTCGTGCGCTGCCGCCAGGGCCATAGGTGCCGACGAGCAGCTCGTGCGTGCCGGTGCTCTATATCACGACATCGGCAAGACCGTCAACCCGCAGTGCTTTGTCGAGAACGAGTCGCTCGCCACGCGTGCCGATACCGCCAAATATCATCAGGAACTCACTTCGCTGCAGAGTGCCCAGGATATCCTGCGTCACGTTACCGACGGCGAAGCGCTTGCACGCGAGAAAAAACTTCCGCAGTGCATTATCGATTTCATCACCACTCACCACGGCACTTCGGCAACGATGTTCTTCTTCAACAAGTACCTCAGGGAGGGCGGTGACCCCGAAATGCGCGATCAGTTCCAGTACAAGGGCCATAAGCCCCGCACCAAGGAACAGGTGCTCGTGATGCTGTCCGACAGCATAGAGGCAGCTTCGCGCACACTCGGCGACTATGGCCGCGAGAAGCTCGAGAAACTCGTTACCGGCATCATCGAGGGCAAACGCTCCGACGGCCAGCTTGACGAATCGACCATGACCTTTGCCGAATTGAAGATAGTAAGCGAGGTATTCATCGACTACCTCTCGCAGATTTATCACGAAAGAATCGTATATCCGAAAAGAAACAATAAATAGAAAATGGAATTAATCAAGAATCAGATTGATGCTCTGAACATAGAGCTCACAATCAAACTTGCCGCGGCCGACTATGCCGAGGCTGAACGCAAAAAACTTGCTGAATGCAGGCGCAGGGCAGATTTCAAAGGTTTCCGCAAGGGAATGGCTCCCGAATCGCTTGTCCGCCGTGTTTATGGCGACCAGGTGCTTTCCGAGGCCGTTAACGACGCCTTGAGCGGAGCCCTCGGCAAATTCATCGAAGACGAGAAACTTCATATACTCGGCGAGCCTCTTTCGAGCACAAAGCAGCAGCCCATCGTATGGAAAAGCGGTGAGGACTTCGAATTCATCTTCGACCTCGCCACAGCTCCCGAAGTGAAGCTCGAGCTTGAAAAGAGCGACGAAATCGCCAAGTACGAAATCACTCCTATGGCCAAGGAGAAGAAGGAAATGGCCGAGAATCTCAAGAAATACTACGAGAGCAAGAAGGACGAGGAGCCCAAGACCGACGAGCAGATTGACGCCGAGGTTCTTGAGCGCCTGACAGAGAACTACCGTCAGGAGTCGGAGTGGAGGCTCAACAAGGACATCCGTGACTTCTATGTCGCCAAGGCTGGCATCGAACTTCCCGAGGCATTCCTCAAGAGGTGGCTAGTCTATGCCAACGAGGGCAAGGTAAGCGCAGAGGAGGTTGAGAAGGAGTTCGCAGGCTTCGTGGAGGATTTCAAGTGGCAGATGGTCCGCGGATATCTTCGCGAAAAGCTTGGTATCAAGATCGGCCAGACCGATATCGAAGAGGCTGCAAAGGCTTATGTATCATACCAGTACGCAATGTATGGCCTTGGTAATGTGCCCGAGGACGTTATTGCCGAAAGCGTAAAGAACGTTCTGAACGACAGCAAGCAGATCGAGCGTCTCGCCGAGAACGTCGAAGACCAGAAGGTCATCGCGGCAATCAAGGAGACAGCCACCATCAAGAGCAAGAAAATCAGCTCCGACAAGTTCAAGGCTATCTAGAGATTCCTTTCGAAATACTCTGTGATAAGGCGGTGAAGGTAAACCCTTTCATCGCCTTTCATATTGTGCCTGCCCTTGGGGAAGGGGAAGTAGTCCACAGGGATGCCGAGATTGATGCATTCCTGCACGAAACTCAGAGAGTGCTGCCATACTACGGTATCATCGATTGCGCCCTGGCAGATGAGGAGCCTGGCCTTAAGGTCTCCGGCCTTGCCTATGAGGCTGGTCTTCGCGAATCCGTCCGGGTTGCTCTCCGGCGTATCCATATATCGCTCGCCGTACATCACCTCATACCACTTCCAGTCGATTACAGGGCCTCCTGCGACGGCGGTCTTGAAGTATTCGGGGTAGTTGGTCGCGAGTGATATGGTCATAAAGCCGCCGTAGCTCCAGCCGTGCACGCCTATGCGCTCGCGGTCTATCCAGCCGCAGCGGTCCAGCAGGGCGTCGAGGCCTGCTATCTGGTCCTGCATCTCCACCTGGCCGCAACGGCGGTTGATTGCCTTCTCGAAGGCTGCGCCGCGGTTAGACGTGCCGCGGTTGTCCTGCACATAGACCGCGTAGCCGCGCTGAGCCATGTACATCTCCCACATGCGTATGCCTCCGAGCCAGCGGTTCTGCACCATCTGCGAGTGCGGGCCGCCGTACACGTACACGATGAGAGGATATTTCTTTGCCGGGTCGAAGCCGAGGGGCTTGTAGAAGCGGTAGTAGTTGTCGGTCTGCCCGTCGGCCGCCTTGACCGTACCAAGTTCGACTTCGCAGCGGGCAAAGCCCTCGAGCGGGTCTTGGGCGTTGACCTTCAACTCGTCGATTTGCCGGCCGCAGAGGTCGTATTGCCTTGTCCAGCCCGGGTCTGCGAATGAACTGAATTCGTCGATATAGCCTTCCGGCCCGAGCATAATGCTGTGCCAGCCAGGCTCGCAGGTGAGCCTCTGCGTACATTTGCCGTTGGTTTTCATCCGGAAGAGGTGGTTCTCGACCGGCGAGACTTCGGCCGAAGTGTAGTAAATCCAGCCGTTACGCACACCCAGCAGTTCTACGTCGGCCTCGGTGCGTGTGAGTCGTTTGATTTTGCCGTCCGTGCCGCAGAGGTAAAGGTTTCGCCAGCCGTCGCGGTTGTCGGTGCGGTAAATGAAGTGCCCGCCATCGATGAAGATGACCGGGTCCTGCGGCTCTATCCAGGCGTCGTTGTGCTCGGTGAGGATGGGTGAGCCTATCTGCTCTCCGGTGAGGGCGTCGTAGAGGTTCAGATGCATATTGTGCTGCTCGCGGTCGATGACCTGGATGCACACGGCCTTGCTGTCGGGTGTCCAGCTGATGCCGGAGAGGTAACGCTCCTCGCTGAAGTCGTTCACTGCGGCGTAAACGGTCTGCCCGCTGCTGCGGTCGTAGATGCCAAGGCTGACCAGTTCGCTCGGCATTCCGTTCATAGGGTAGCGCAGGGCTTCGAGACTGCCGGTGCGTGAAGTGATGTCAAGGAGCGGAAACTGCGTCACGCGGCTCTCATCTTTGCGGTAGAAAGCCACGCGGCTGCCGTCAGGGCTGGGGAAAACCCCTCCGTCGATGCCGAATTCGTGACGGCTCACAGCCTCGCCGTAAACAATGCCATCGGCGCTCTCGGGAAGGAACGCCGTGTCGGGCCCGTCTGAGACGATGCCAAGAGCCTTTGCCTTATCCTGCGCACTTGCGCGCGCGGGATAGATATTCGTGCTGAAGACCTGTTCCATAGTGAGCAGGGGAGCCTGGGGGTTGCTTTCGGGGACGGTATTTATTATGCCTGCGGCAAGGATTACGGCGAGAAGTGCGTTCATAATTGTCTTTTAAAAATAGAAGCGGAACTCTCCCGAGTCCCGCTCCATTCACCTATTTGTTCCGCGTGAAGATTACTTTTTGCGGTTCTTGTACCTGTGGTAGAACTGGTCAACACGTCCGGCGGTATCGACAATCTTGGTCTGGCCGGTGTAGAAGGGGTGAGAAGTGTTGGAAATCTCGACCTTCACGAGAGGATATTCAACGCCCTCGATAGTGATTGTGTCCTTTGTGTTGGCACAGCTGCGGGTGATGAACACTGTCTCGTTTGACATATCCTTGAAAGCTACAAGACGGTAGGTTTCGGGATGGATTCCTTTTTTCATTTGTTGTGTTTGTTTGAAATCGGTCGCAAAGATAACAATATTTGGTATATTTGCAAAAATATACGGATATGAAAAAGTCACTGATTTGCGCATTGGCAGCAGCCATTCTGCCTGTATTCTCCTGCGCCGGAGAAAAGTACGTCCTTACCGAAGAGCGTCGCGTCGATCCGTTCGATGCCATTGACGCCAAAGGCTCTTTTGATGTTCAGTACACTCAGTCGGAAACCTATCTCCTGCTCGTCGAAGGCGACGAGGAGTGCGTCCACGGGCTCGTTACCGAATCGATAGGAGGTACCCTTTTCCTGCATATGGACGATTCGCGCAAGTGGCGCAACGTAAAGGTCAAGGTTGTTGTATATGCTCCTGATATCATCAAGGTTAGCATGTCCGGCAGCGGCGATTACGAAGAGGAGGGAATCCACGTTTCGCCTTCACCCCTTGTATATAACATCGCCGGCAGCGGTGACATAGAACTTGAGAACATCCAGTGCCTCGGGCTCAACGTCAAGGTCTCCGGCAGCGGTGAATTCGACTGTAAGAAAGCTTCGGTCAAAGGAGAGACCAACCTTGCAGTTCTCGGCAGCGGCGATGTCGGCGTGAAGACCTTGGACGGCCAGGACGTCAATATCTCCATCAAGGGCAGCGGCGATGTGGCTGTTAACGGCAAGGCCGGCAAGGTGGACGTAGTCATCTCCGGCTCGGGCAGCGCTGAGGGCCGTCTGCGTCATCAGGAATTCACAAGCCGCGTATCCGGTTCGGGAAAAGTTTCTTTCAAGTAGAATAATGAGTCTGATAAAATCAATTTCGGGCATCCGTGGAACTATCGGAGGCCCGGTAGGCGAGGGCCTTACTCCCGTAGATATTGTCAAGTTTACAGCCGCGTATTGCGCGACGCTCCCCGAACGCGTTGGGGCCAGGGCGGACGGCGGCCGTTATAAAGTTGTTGTGGGACGTGACGCCCGCATCTCCGGCAGCATGGTCGAGCAGATAGTCTGCGGAACCCTTTCGGGCTGCGGAGTCGATGTTGTAAAATGCGGCCTTGCGAGCACTCCCACCACCGAACTTGCCGTGCGCTTTGCCGGTGCCGACGGTGGTATCATCATAACCGCAAGCCATAATCCGCGCCAGTGGAACGCACTCAAACTGCTAAATGCCCAGGGTGAATTCCTTACAGCGGCCGAAGGCGGACGCATTCTCGAAGTTGCCGAGGCCGAAGGTTTTGATTTCGCTCCTGTGGATGAACTTGGAAGCATCGTCGAACACGATTTTACTGACGAACATATTGACTCAGTACTTGCTCTTGATGCCGTTGATGCGAAGGCCATCGCCGATGCCCATTTCAAGGTTGTGCTTGACAGTATCAACTCCGTAGGTGGTGTCATTATGCCGCGTCTGCTGCAAAAGCTTGGAGTAGAGTGCATTACTCTCAATGGCGAGCCTACCGGCGATTTTGCCCACAACCCCGAGCCTCTGCCTGCCAATCTTGTCGATCTATGCTCGACGGTCGTGAAGGAAGGCGCCGATCTGGGCATCAGTGTCGATCCCGATGTCGACCGTCTAGCCTTCATCTGCGAGAACGGAGAGCCTTTCGTGGAGGAATATACACTCGTCGCCGTGGCCGATTATCTGCTCAGCCGCTACGGGGCGGGGGAGACGGTGAGCAATCTTTCCAGCTCGCGCGCGCTTCGTGACGTGACCGAAGCCCATGGCGGGCATTACAATGCAGCTGCGGTTGGCGAGGTGAACGTTACCACGAAAATGCACGAGGTGGGCGCGCTCATCGGCGGCGAAGGCAACGGGGGTGTCATCTATCCCGCTTCGCACTGCGGACGCGATGCTATGGTGGGCGTTGCCCTGTTCCTTAGCAATCTCGCACATAAGGGCTTGACTGTCAGCGAGTACAAGAAAACTCTCCCTCAATACGCAATTGCCAAGAACAGGATGGATATTTCCGAGCCCGCTCTGATTGACCGTATCCTGGAAAAACTCAAGGAGCATTACAGCAACGAGAAGATAAATACCATCGATGGCGTGAAGATTGATTTCGAAGAGCGCAAGCAGTGGGTGCATCTGCGCAAGTCGAATACCGAGCCCATTATCCGCATCTACAGCGAGGCCGCTACTGAAGCCGAGGCCCAGGCCCTCGCAGAGGAAGTTATCGCTATCGCGCGTTCCATCGCCAGTTAGCCGATGTTCAGTTTCCGGACCACACCCATAGACGACCAGCTCGACCGCTGCCTTCTCAGCGGCCGGGTCGGTTGTTTCTGTACGCCCAATTGCTTCGATGTCACGACAGGGAAGTATCTTTTCGACATTTTTGCCGAAAGGGGGAATCTGGCGCGGGTGTTTGCCCCGTCGGAGAGCGAACTTTCGAAGATGGGCAGTCACATCTCCTTCAGCCAGGAAGAACTTGAGGAACTGGACGCGGTGGTTGTAGAGATTCAGGACGTCGGTTCGCGTTATTTCGGTTTCACGCGGGACGTGATGCGCCTTCTGAGCGTGCGAGCACGTATGGCTGACGGGCCTTCGATATACATCGTCGACCATTTCAACCCCGCAGGAAGGGTGGTCGAAGGCTCGATGCCGGCCGTGGAGTCGGATATCTGGACTCCGAAAGTCGCTCATCGCCATGGCCTTACGCTTGGCGAGCTTTGCACCCTGTATGTCGGCGAGATAGATGCCAAATACCCTCTGCACATAATTTCGGCCTTCGCGTCGGCTTCGAACAGAGTGCTGCTGCCCTGGACCATCGCTCCGGCAGCCGATATCCCGGGTATGTTCACCTGCCTTATGTACAGCGGCGGGTCGCTGTGGAACCGCACGAGCATCTGCCCGGGAATCGGCACCACACGGCCTTACGAAGTGCTCGGCGCGCCCTATGTGCTCGGCCACAATACCATTCCGCCGGCCCCGGAAGGAGTGGTGATGCGTCCGTGCTCGTTCGTCCCGTCCGAGGGAATATACGCCGGCCAGAAGTGCTTCGGCTATCAGATTATCCTCGCCGAAGGGGCGCAGTACCATTCTTTGCTGCACACATTGAGGCTGATGCGTTATTTCGCCGAGCACTATTCGCAATTCGAAATTACTCCCGAA
>JAZLKT010000020.1:0-14132 GCA_045597785.1 Candidatus Cryptobacteroides sp. | reverse complement strand
AGTCCGCGAAAAGTACGAATCCATCTACAAATTCGAATTTTAAGTAATAAGGCAAGTCAATTTTGGCGGCAGGCAGCGATGTCTGCCGCTTTGCAGTGATACTGTCATCGAACTTCTTACACGAACCAAGCAAGATCTTTGGATAGTCTCCCACGGAACTTTGCAGGTGAGCCAAGCGAGTTCTCTTACCAGAGGAAGTTGTTGAACGGGTAGCGGCCGGCGTGGATTTCGGCGACCATCTTGTAAAGGTCGTTGCGCAGTTTGGCTATGTTTGTCTTCTGTGCAGCGGAAATGAATATGCAGGGCGATTTTTCGGCTGCTATCCAGCTGTTCTTCAGGTCGTCAAGAGTGCGGTTTTCCTTTGATTTAGGCTCGAGGGAGAATTCGTCATAGGGCTCGTAGGTATAGGCGTCAACCTTATTGAATACCACATATACCGGTTTTCCTGCCGCGCCTATGTCGGAAAGTGTCTTTTCGACGACTTTCATCTGTTCTTCAAAGTCGGGAGCGGAGATATCCACAACGTGAACCAGAATATCGGCTTCGCGAACCTCGTCCAGTGTGCTCTTAAACGCTTCGATGAGTTGTGTGGGAAGTTTGCGGATAAATCCGACAGTGTCACTCAGTAGAAAAGGGCAGTTGTCTATAACAACCTTTCTGACGGTGGTGTCGAGGGTTGCGAAGAGTTTGTTTTCGGCAAAGACATCCGATTTTGAGAGAAGGTTCATGATGGTGGATTTGCCCACGTTGGTATATCCAACCAGGGCAAGACGCACGAGCGAGCCGCGGTTTGAGCGCTGCGTTGCCATCTGCTTATCCACCTTTTTGAGATCTTCCTTAAGTTTGCCTATCCGTTCCTTTACGATGCGCCGGTCTATTTCTATCTGGGTTTCACCCATACCGCCGCGGGTTCCCATGCCGCCGCGCTGCCTTTCAAGGTGGGTCCACATACCCGCAAGGCGCGGAAGCATATAATTGTAGCGGGCAAGTTCGACCTGCATCTTGGCGTAAGATGTTTTTGCGCGCTGGGCGAAGATTTCAAGAATAAGCGACGTACGGTCGATGATTGAACTGCACTTGACTATCTTTTCGATATTGCGCTGCTGCATACCGGTGAGTTCATCATCGAAAATAACGTAGTTGATGCCGTTTTCTTCGCAGTAGGCTGCAATTTCATCGAGTTTTCCGCTTCGTATATAAGTGGCGTTGTCGGGACGGTCCACCCTCTGAACGAACTTCCTGTCGCCGATTACCCCTGCGGTTTCGGCGAGGAATTCGAGTTCGTCCAGGTATTCGTTTACCTTGCGTTCATCATCGGATGGGCGGATTATTCCAACGAATACAGCCCTTTCCTCAATTGGCTTGTTAAGTTCTATCATATATCCGAAAAAGGCCATCCCATAGGACAGCCTTTTTTTATATAGGTGCTATTTTTATCGGAGCTGGAAGATAACAGGGAAGGTATAGGTTACCTTTACTGCACGGTCGCGCTGCTTACCGGGAGTCCACTTGGGTGAACTTGCAACGACACGTACTGCCTCCTTGTCAAGCGAAGGATCAACACCGCGGAGTACCCTTACATTTGAAACGGTACCGTCGGGATTAACCGTAAACTGAAGCATTACACGGCCCTGAACACCGTTTTCCTTTGCAATTTCGGGATATACAAGCCTTTCGTTAACCCACTTCGAGAATGCGTTGGCATCACCTCCGCGGAAACTGGGCTTTTCTTCCACCAACTGGAAAGGAATCGCCTCTTCTTCAATTTCCTCCTCTTCGGGACCTTCTACATACTCCATGATTTCGACACCGAGGTCGTCGTCATCCTCGAGGTTGATGATATTGTCTTCAACTTTGATATCATCCTCGACGATTTCAATCTGGTCGGAAAGCACGGGAATTTTCGGAGTCTCCGGCGGGGGTGGAGGGGTCTCTTCGGTGATGGGAACCATCTCATCTTCAATGATCTCTACAGGACCCTCGTCAAACAATGCGACCTTCTTCTCTTTGGAACCCCAGGAGAAGCCGGCGAGAGTGATGAGGAGCGAGATCACAAAACCCACCTCCACAAACAGGAGTCTCTTGTTTTCGAGGCTGGCGTTTTCTGTTTTCTTTATTTCCATATCGGTTTTCGTTATTATCTCTAATAGCCCTCAAAGTTAGAAATTATGTTGTAGATTTGCAAACTGAAAGAAGCGTATTATATGATTAGATTCTTCAACGAAGACTCAGACTTTCAATATAAAGACATGGTTAATTGCCGCAAATGGCTTAAACTTGTCTCTGAAAGCGAGATAAGGAAAATTGGCGACATCAATGTGATTTTCTGCTCTGACAACTACATTCTCGACGTGAACATGAAGTATCTCGGCCACGATTATTTTACGGATATCATCACGTTCGACTATTGCGAAGGCAAGACCCTGAGCGGAGACCTTTTCATAAGCATAGACTCGGTACGCGAAAACTCGGAATATTACAAGACAGAGTTCGAAGAAGAACTTCACCGCGTTATAGTTCACGGCATCCTCCATCTTATCGGTTACGACGACCACAGCGATGAGGATATCAAGACAATGAGAGAGAAGGAGGGATATTATCTATGTCTGAGACCTATGATATAATAGTGGTCGGAGGCGGACATGCCGGCTGTGAAGCCGCAGTTGCCGCCGCAAGGCTCGGTTCTTCGGTCCTTCTCATCACGATGGATAGCCTTTCCTATGCCAGGATGTCTTGTAATCCGGCGGTTGGTGGAATTGCTAAAGGACAGATAGTCAGAGAGATAGATGCTCTCGGAGGCTGTATGGGAGTTGTTACGGATGCCTCCACCCTCCAGTTCAGGATGCTCAACAAGAGCAAGGGACCGGCTATGTGGAGTCCGCGTGCCCAGTGCGACAAAGTGGCGTTTTCGGCCGAGTGGGCAAAAATTCTCGCAAATACTTGTAACTTAAGCATTTGTGAAGATTCTGCCGTTTCTTTTCTCGTTGAGAATCGAAAATTTCACGGCGTACGTACGCAATCACACGGAATTTTCGAATGTCAAGCGGTTATTCTGACTGCCGGAACATTCCTTGGAGGTAAACTTTTCGTCGGCCGCAAGAGTACTCCAGGCGGAAGGATAGGCGAACTTCCCTCGCTCGGACTCACTTCGCAGCTCGAGTCTCTCGGGATACGGACGGCAAGAATGAAGACCGGTACTCCTCCCCGACTCGATATAACAAGTGTCGATACGTCTGTTCTTCCCATACAGTATGGCGACACCGAGCCGGAGCGGTTTTCCTTTCTTCCGGTAAAGTCCAGAATTCAGAATGAGGGTGTTGAGCAGAAAACCTGTTATATCTGCCATACCAACGAATATGTCCACGAAGCGCTGAGATCCGGTTTCAGCGATTCCCCTCTTTTTTCCGGTCTTATTTCAGGGAAGGGACCAAGGTATTGCCCAAGTATCGAAGATAAGTTGCGCGTTTTCCCCGATAAGGATGAACATCAGCTTTTCCTTGAACCCGAGGGTGAGAATACGAACGAATACTATATTCAAGGATTCTCTTCATCGCTTCCATTTGAAGTTCAGATGAAGGCGATGCACAAAATCAAAGGGCTTGAAAATGCACGTGTCTTCCGGCCCGCCTATGCGGTGGAATACGATTATTTCGACCCTACGCAACTTGACGCAAGCCTTAAACTGAGAGATTTTGAAGGGATGTATTTTGCCGGCCAGGTTAATGGTACAACAGGGTATGAAGAGGCTGCCGCGCAGGGCCTTATTGCGGGAATAAACGCACACAGACACATCCAGGGACAGGATTCATTCGTCCTGGGTCGCGACGAATCGTATATTGGGGTCTTGATTGACGATCTTATCACCAAAGGGGTGGATGAACCCTACAGAATGTTCACTTCGAGGGCGGAATACCGTGTACTTTTAAGGCAGGATAATGCCGACGAACGCCTTACGCCTCTTTCTTACAGAATTGGTCTTGCATCCGAAGAAAGATATGAAGCCGTAGTTAAGAAATATGCGAGGGTAAAAGAACTTCTCGACTACTGCTATTCCCGCAACATTACAGCCGCAAACGCGAATCCTTACCTTGAGTCGATAGGTTCTTCTCCGGTAACGGAATCAAAACGCATTGCGGATATAGTTTCGCGACCCGACGTAAAACTTGCTGATGTTTTGAAAATAGTTCCACGTGGAACTTATACGAAAGAAGAAATCGAATCGGCAGAGATTTCAATCAAGTATTCTGGTTATATCGAGAGAGAAAAGGAAAACGCCGCAAAACTCAAGAGGCTTGAATCGTTGCGTATTCCTGAAAATTTCGATTTCAGTAAACTGGAGGGTCTTACGATAGAGTGCCGCCAGAAATTCGCTCGATACCGGCCGGCCACAATCGGTCAGGCGTCACGTATTTCAGGCGTGTCTCCGGCCGATATATCCGTGCTTCTGGTATATTTCGGAAGATAATCGTATTTTTGCATAAAGACTCTTGCCGTATGATAGATTATATAAAAGGAATAGTCGCCGAACTGACTCCGACCAGGGTTGTTGTTGAGACAGGCGGAATAGGATATTCGATAGAGATATCCCTGCAGACCTATGCTGCGCTTGAAGGAAAGGAGCAGGCAAAGGTTTATATCTATCACCATATTCAGTCGAGTTCCGACGTAGAGTTGTTTTATGGTTTTTCTTCGCAGGATGAGCGCTCCCTGTTCTGTCAAATCATCGGAGTTTCCGGAGTGGGTGTCAATACGGCAAGGATGATTCTTTCGACCTTCAGCGCAGACGAGTTCCGTAACGCGATAATTGCTGAGGATGTAAATGCAATCAAGTCCGTAAAGGGAATCGGCCTCAAGGGCGCTCAGAGGATAGTTCTGGAGCTGAAAGATAAGATTGTCAAGGGCGGTGATGCGCCTAGCAGCGAACTGTTCAATGCTGTCCAGCGCAACGTTGTTGCCGAAGAAGCCGCTGCGGCACTTCTTATGCTCGGTTTCTCGAAACCCAATATCCAGAAGGCAATACAGACCATACTCAAGAGAACGCCGACGGCAAAGGTTGAAGAGATTATCAAGTCTGCCCTTCAGATGTTGTAATGTTCCACGTAGAACAGAAATGGAGATAAACGAAATAAGAAACGAGTTCCCGCAGCTGTTTCGGACAGTTTATGGTAAGCCGCTTGTCTATCTGGATAATGCCGCTACGGCACTAAAGCCGCAAAGCGTTATTGCTTGTTACGAACGCCTGGCAACTGAAGTCAGTTCAAATATCCACAGGTCAGTACATCGGGTTTCGAACGAGGCAACTGTGGCGTACGAAAACGCCAGAAGCATGGTCGCCGAATTTCTGAACGCCCCGTCGGAAAGGAATATCGTCTTTACCTCGGGCACAACTGATTCAATAAATCTGATTGCATCCTGTTATGGTCGGGCCTTCATAGGGTGCGGCGATGAAATTATCATTTCGGAACAGGAACATCATTCCGACATCGTGCCCTGGCAGATGCTTGCCGAGCGTGCCGGAGCCACAATTAAAGTCTGGCCGCTCGAAGAGAACCTGCGCCTGAGCACCGTCACTCTTGAGCAACTTCTCAGCCCCAAAACGAAAATCGTGTGCGTTTCCCACGCTTCAAACGTGCTTGGAATAGAGACGCCAATAAAGGAAATCTGTGCGCTTTGCCACAGGCATAATGTTCCCGTATGCGTTGATGGAGCACAGGGGATTGTGCATTGCAAAGCGGACGTGCAGAACCTTGACTGTGACTTCTACTCTTTCTCCGGGCATAAGATTTATGCCGCTACCGGAGTCGGTGTTCTGTATGCAAAGACCGAATGGCTCGAGAAGATGCCGCCTTATCGCGGTGGTGGTGAAATGATATATGATGTAAGCTGGGAAAAGACAATCTATACCGATTACCCGTTGCGATTCGAAGCCGGTACGCCGAACATCACAGCCGTTCCTACGCTTGTCCCCGCAATAGAGATGCTCGAGAGCACGCGCTCGCTTTCAGCATATTCCGAGGAACTCTCGAACTATGTCCGCGAAGCTCTTGTTTCGGACGAGCGTATCACGCTTTTTGGTGACGGAACCTCTGCGGAAGGAAAATTGCCGATATTCTCATTCGCTGTCAAGGGTGTGCACCACGAAGATCTCGCACTCGTTATGGACAAGATGGGTATAGCCTTGCGCTCCGGCGAAATGTGCGCAGCGCCTCTTATGCGACGTCTCGGAGTCACGGGGCTCGTCCGCGCCTCTTTTGCCCCGTATAACACGCTCGAAGAAGCGCACTATTTTATTGACTGCCTGAACAAGGCTATAGAAATGCTTTCATAATGATTACACTGCAAGAAGCGAAACAGGCTGTAATAGACGATTTCTCTCTCTACGACGAGTGGCTCGACAAATACGAATATCTTATTGAACTCGGCAAAGGGCTGGAACCTTTCGACCAGTCCGACAAGACAGACGATAAACTTATAAAAGGTTGTCAATCAAGGCTTTGGTTAAAGTGTGAGAAGAAAGATGGCAGGCTTTATTTCACCGCAGACAGTGACGCCATAATCACGAAAGGCATAATTTCGCTGCTCATAGGAGTGTACTCCGGCCGTACGCCAGAAGAGATTGCCGCCGACGATTTCTCCTTCATAGTTACCATAGGGCTCAAGGACAACCTGTCTCCCACCCGCGCGAACGGTCTGGCATCAATGATCGAAACAATCAAACGCTTCGCCCAAGATGAACGATAATATACTTACTCCCGAGGATATCAAGGAACTCTCACCTCTTTACGACGCGGTCGTACTTGCCTTGAAGCAGGTTTACGACCCCGAGATTCCTGTAAATATCTACGATTTGGGGCTGATATACGAACTCCAGATAGACAAAGCCCACGACGTGCATATCACGATGACCTTCACCGCTCCCAACTGCCCCATGGCGGACGAGGTTATGGCCGAGGTCAAGCGCGGCGTAGAACTTACGCCGGGCATCCATTCCTGCGAAATAACACTTGTGTTCGAGCCGGCCTGGGACCGCAGCATGCTCTCCGACGAGGCGCGCATAGCCCTTGGCTGGGATCCCGAATTCGAAGACTGAGCCGATGGAGGTGTTTTTTTCTCTCGGATCCAATCTTGGCTGCAGGCTTGCTAATATAGAAAAGGCCATAACAAGGCTTTCCGTTGCCCTCGAGGCCGGTCCCGAACGCTTGAGTTCGATAATGGAAACCCCTTCGGACGGGTTCGACGGCCCGGCTTTCCTCAATTGCGCCGCCCTTTACATCCTCCCGGACGAAATGACGCCCGAAGATATTCTGGACCGCTGTCAGAAGGTTGAGCAGGCCCTCGGACGTCCGGCGCACGAGGCTGAATTCGACGCTCAGGGCCGGCGCGTTTACTCTTCCAGAACGATAGACATAGATATCCTTCTTATTGGCGACAGACATATCGAGACCCCGCGTCTGAGCATTCCGCATCCGGGGGCATTCACACGCAGTTATATGCTCGAGCCGCTGAAGGAAATATGTCCCGACTGGGATAAATGCCTGAAATAATTGTTACTTTTGTAGGATTTAACATTCAATATCTATGACACAGGACGAACTTTTCAAAGTACTGGTTGCACATTGCAAGGAATACGGATTCATTTTCCCTTCAAGCGAAATCTACGACGGCCTCGCCGCCGTTTACGATTACGGCCAGATGGGTGTGGAACTCAAGAATAACATCAAACAATACTGGTGGAACGCGATGACACGCCTCAACGAGAACATCGTGGGCATCGATTCCTGCATCTTCATGCACCCCCGCATCTGGGAGGCCTCGGGCCACGTAGGCGCATTCAACGACCCTCTTATCGACAATAAAGACTCCAAGAAGCGCTACCGTGCCGACGTGCTCATTGAAGACTATCTCGGCAAGATCGAAGAGAAAATCAATAAGGAAGTTGAAAAAGGCCGCAAGAAATTCGGCAGCAGCTTCGACGAAGCGCAATTCCGCGCCACCAACCCCAACGTTCTGCGCGAACAGGCCAAGTACGACGAGGTTCATAACCGTTATGTAGCAGCCGAGCAGGCTTCCGATTTCGAGGAATACCGCCGCATAATCATCGACTGCGGCATCGTCTGCCCTATCAGCGGCACCTGCAACTGGACCGAAGTGCGCCAGTTCAACCTTATGTTCAGCACATCGATGGGTAGCACAAGCGAAAGCGCGAACACCATTTATCTGCGTCCCGAGACAGCCCAGGGTATATTCGTCAATTATCTCAACGTACAGAAGACCGGACGTATGAAGATTCCTTTCGGAATCGCCCAGATAGGAAAGGCTTTCCGCAACGAGATCGTTGCCCGTCAGTTCATCTTCCGCATGAGGGAGTTCGAGCAGATGGAGATGCAGTTCTTCATCAAGCCCGGCACCGAACTCGACTGGTTCGCCAAGTGGAAGGAACAGCGCATGAAATGGCACGTCAACATCGGAATGGGTGCAGAGAACTACCGTTTCCACGATCACGAGAAACTCGCCCATTACGCAAATGCCGCCACCGATATCGAATTCAACTTCCCCTTCGGATTCAAGGAACTCGAAGGCGTGCACAGCCGCACAGACTTCGACCTTGGCAACCACCAGAAATTCAGCGGCAAGAAAATCGAGTACTTCGACCCGGAAGAAGGCCGCTCATACACCCCGTACGTAATCGAAACAAGTATCGGCGTCGACCGAATGGTTCTCGCGGTACTCAGCCACTCCTTCAAGGAGGAGCAGCTTGAAAACGGCGAGACACGCGTTGTGCTCAGCCTCCCCGCTCCTCTCGCGCCCGTCAAGGCCGCGGTTCTGCCTCTTGTAAAGAAAGACGGCCTGCCGGAGCTCGCACAGAAGATTATGAACGACCTTAAGTACGACTTCAACTGCCAGTACGAAGAGAAGGATTCCATCGGGAAGCGCTACCGCCGCCAGGACGCCATCGGCACTCCTTTCTGCATTACCGTGGACTACGAGTCGCTCCAGGACAACTGCGTAACCGTACGCGACCGCGACACTCTCGAGCAGAAGAGGGTTCCCATCGCACAACTCCGCAGCCTCATCGACGAAAAGGTCAACCTCAATAACCTCCTCCGTAATCTTTAATGGCCGGGCAGGATATGACATTCGCGGCGATGGGCCGCATCGAGGCAATCAGGAGTCTTTTCGAGGGAACTCCCTACAAACCCTTCGAAGAACCCCTGTGGTTCTTTCCTGAAGGCGGAGCGGCCGTAACGACCGCCACCTGCGTATTTACCGAAGGAATAGACTTCGACCTGAAGTATTTTCCCCTCAAGCACCTTGGTTACAAGAGTGTTGTGCAGACCGTCGGCGAACTCTACGCCGTTATGGCAAAGGCGCGCACACTGAGCGTGACAATAAGCATTTCGGCCAAGCTTGACTATCCGCAGGCCGCCGAAATCTGGAGCGGAATCGTTTCCGCAGCCCTGGAACACGGCGTCAAGAGCATCAGCCTTGACCTCAGACCCTCGCGCACCGGGCTCCTGCTGAGCATAAGTGCCAGCGGTGAGGCTTCGAAGGCGAGCTGTGAGCGTCGTGCCAAGGCCGAAAGCAAAGACCTCATCTGTGTGAGCGGACACCTCGGTGCCGCATATCTGGGCCAGCAGTTGCTCGAACATAAATTCAGCGAACTGGATAAATACAAGATGCAGGCTGCCGCCTATCTGCGTCCCGAACTGGGAGCGAATACGGTCGAGCGCCTCGAACAGGCCGGCATCTGCCCTTCGTTCGGATATTTCCTCAAAGCCGGCCTTGCCGACGCCGTTCTGCGCCTTACGCGCGACAGCGGCCTCGGCGCCAAGATATATGCCGACAAGATTCCTTTCGAGGGAAACAGTTTTGCGCTGGGCAAGGAACTTGACATAGACCCCGTTTCGGCCGCGATGAACGGAGGCGACGACAGCTCGCTGCTGTTCACAATCCCCATCGCGCATTACGAGAGATTCCGGCACGATTTCCAGGACTTCAACATAATAGGCCACCTGGCGCAGAGCAATGTCGGCGCGGTGCTGGTTACTCCCGAAGGTGTGGAACTGCCCCTTAAGGCCCAGGGCTATTTGAACGAAGCGGAAACGCTGTAACTTATCCCGAGAGCCTTCAATCCATCTACGAGGTCGCTGCTTGCAGTGACCCCGTATTTTTTACTGTTGAACGGAACGAGTCCGTACTTGGGGTCGACCAGTGTGACGGTAAGCGGCGTCTTGCCCTTGTTTGCCGAAAGCAGCTTTATCAGCTTGCGCCGGAAGTCTTCCGAAAGTTCCGAAGTGGGCAGTTTGATTTCGAAGCCCTTGAGATAGTAATTCGAAGCGTTGCTCAGCATGAAGACGCGTCCCAGACATACGGAATACTCTTCCCGCGCGCCTTCCTCCTTTTCCTTCCTGAAGAATCTCGGGCGGATTTCGGCCTCGAAAAGCATCTCCTGGTGCTCCTGCAGAATGGGTTTGTAGGTGTCGATGTCTTTTCCGAAAAGAACGAGTTCGTAGGTGCCGTCGTAATCTTCCACCGTAACCGAAAGCTTGTCTTTGCCGCTGCGGGTTTTTGCGTTGACTACGGACGTGATAATGCCTCCGAAACGTATCTGCGCCTTCTTCTGCTCGTCGTTTGCCGCAGCCACGGCCAGCGGAAGGTCGGCCAGCGAAATGGTCGTGTAATTGGTCATTTCGAAGTTGTAGCGGTCGAGGGGGTGCGTCGAGAGGAACATTCCGACGAGTTCCTTCTCCTTCTGAAGCTGCTCGAGGATGTCGGTCCGGATGATCATCTGCGGAAGTTCGGGCCGCACAGGCTTCAACTCTTCCACGTCGCCGAACAGAGACGCGCCGGCATCTATATTGTCGCTCTTCAGCAGGTCGCTGTAATGCATCAGGTCGTCGAGGAACAGATTGCCGCTCTGGCAGGGCGAGAAAAATACGTTGCGGTCAAGTCCGAACGAGTCGAACGCGCCCGCATTCACGAGCGATTCCATCGACTTGCGGCTGATTGATGTGCGGCTGTCTTTGCGGGCGATGTCAGCCATCCTCTCCACGAAGTCGTACACGTCCTTGAATGCCCCTGCGCGTTCGCGCTCCGAAACAATCGCGTCGACAATGTTGCTGCCGAAGCCCTTCATTCCGCCGAGCCCGAAACGCAGGTTACCCTCGCGGTTGACGGCGAACTCCGCGTCCGATTCGTTGATGTCCGGGTTCATGACCTTTATCTTATGCGCCTTGCAGTCGGCCATTATCTTCTTTATCTCGTCCATGTTGTCGAGATTGCACGAAAGGTTGGCCGCCATGAATTCGGGCGTATAGTGGCACTTGAGCCAGCCGGTCTGATAGCTTACCCAGGCGTAGCAGGTTGCGTGCGACTTGTTGAAAGCATACTGGGCGAACTTCTCCCAGTCCTTCCATATCTTGTCGAGGGTTTTTTCGGGGTGGCCGTTGGCTATACCTCCGGCCATGAACTTGTCCTTGAGCGACTCCAGAATAGCTATCTGCTTCTTACCCATGGCCTTGCGGAGTTTGTCCGCCTCGCCTTTCGTGAAGCCTGCCAGCTTCTGGCTCAGAAGCATCACCTGCTCCTGGTAAACCGTCACGCCATAGGTGTCGGCAAGGAATTCCGCCATCTCCTGCAGGTCGTATTCGATGGGCTTGATGCCCAGTTTGCGGTCGATGAAGTCGGGAATGTAGTCCATCGGGCCCGGACGGTAGAGAGCGTTCATCGCGATAAGGTCTTCGAAGCGCTCGGGATGAAGCTTCTGGAGATTCTTCTTCATGCCTTCCGATTCGAACTGGAACACCGAATTGGTGTCTCCGCGTCCGTAGAGTTCATAGGTAGGCTTGTCGTCTATGGGGATAGCCTCGATGTCTATGTCCTTGCCGTGATTGTGCTTTATGAGGTCGAGGGCCTTGTGTATGATGGAAAGGGTGTTGAGGCCCAGGAAGTCCATCTTGAGCATACCTACATCCTCGATATAATGGCCGTCGTACTGGCTGGTCCAGGTGTTGAGGCCTGTCTCCTTGTCGACAGAAAGGCAGATGGGTATGTATTCCGTCAGATTGCCCCTGCCGATGATTGTGGCGCAGGCGTGCTGGCCGACCTGGCGCACGGTACCCTCCATACGCTGTGCGTAGCCGAGCACTTCGCGGTTGAGCTCCGGTCCTTCGGCGAGTTCCTGCTTGAATTCAGGCACCAAACGGAAGCAGTTCGCCAGTGTGATGGGAATATCGGTATCCTCCATACCCACCTGATATGTCTTCTGCGCTCCGTCAACCTCTTCGGTAATGACCTTGAACCCGCTCTTGAGTTCGTCGAGCTTGGGGTTGAAAAGGTATTTCTTCTCCTTTTTCTCGCTCAGATGGTCGGGCACCATCTTCGAGAGCCTGGCGCTTTCATCAATCGAGAGCTGGCTTACGCGGGCAATATCCTTGATCGCGCCCTTCGCGAGCATGGTGCCGAAAGTAATCACGCGCGAGACGTGGTCGGCGCCGTAAGTGTCTTCGACATACTTGTGCGCGGCCGGCAGATTCTCGAAATCGACGTCGATATCGGGCATACTGATACGGTCGGGATTGAGGAAACGCTCGAACAGCAGATTGTAGCGGATAGGGTCGAGGTTGGTAATCCAGAGGCAGTACGCGACCACCGAACCGGCAGCGGAGCCACGTCCGGGCCCGACCATGTAACCCATACGCCTCGAAGCGCGGATGTAGTCCTGCACAATGAGGAAGTAGTCCGGAAAGCCCATTCGGCAGATGGTCTTGAGCTCGAATTCGATGCGTTCGCTCTGAACGGCATTGAGTTCGGGTCCGTAGCGTTTGTGCGCGCCTTCATAGGTGAGGTGGCAGAGATAAGCGACGCTACGGCAGAAGTCTTCGCCGCGGTCGACGCCGTCCTTATCCACGCGTCCTTCGTCTATGATGTGCGCGTATTCGGCCAGGTAGCCGTCAATATGTTCCAGAAACGCCGGGTCGATGTTGAATTTCGGCAGCACCGGCGAGCGGTCTATCTTGAATGCATCGATCTTCGACGCGACCTCGAGCGTATTTGCGAGGACTTCGGGATGGTCGGGGAACAGCGCGGCCATCTCCTCCTCGCTCTTCAGGTACTCCTGCTGAGTGTAGCGAAGACGGGTCGGGTCGTTCACGTCGGCATTCGTGGTAAGGCACAGAAGACGGTCGTGCACAGGACCGTCCTCCTTGCGAATGAAGTGGGCGTCGTTCGTAGCAACCACCTTGATTCCAAGTTCCTGAGCAAGGCGGAAGATTTCGGCATTAGCCACAATCTGGCGCCGGTATATGCCCATAAGGTCGTCGTAACTCTCGGAGGGAAGATTGACAAGGTCGGTCTTGTGGAGCATCACCTCCAGATAATAGTCGTCACCGAACAGGTTCTTGTGCCACAGAGCTGCCTCGCGCGCAGCGTCAAGGTCGCCGGCGTTGATGTCGGTGGCGATTTCGCCGGCAAGACAGGCCGAGCAGCAGATGAGTCCCTCGTGATATTTCTCGAGCACCTCGTGCGAGATACGTGGCTTGTAATAGAATCCTTCCACGGCCGCAACCGAAGCAATCTTCATCAGATTTCGGTAGCCTTCGTAGTTCTTCGCAAGAAGGATGAGATGATAGTATTTCTTGTGCGAAGGGTCCTGCAGCTTGTGGTCGTAATGGCGTGTGACATACACCTCGCAGCCAAGTATCGGCTTTACGATGGGCTTGCCGTCGGCGTCCAGGTTCTTCTTGTCGTAGCCGTGCTTGAGGAATTCCTTTATACCGTACATAAAGCCGTGGTCGGTGATGGCCAGGGCCGGCATCCCGAGCTCGCGGGCACGGGCGAAAAGATCCTTGATGCTGCTCAGGCCGTCAAGGATGCTGTACTGTGTGTGGACGTGAAGGTGTACGAATGCCATTGCGGGGTGAATTAAACCTCAACGGCAGTACTGAATTCGCGCAGGAAGCGGAGGTCATTCTCGAAATAGTGCCTCAGGTCGTTGACCTGCCACTTGAGCATTGCGATACGCTCGATACCCATTCCGAATGCGAATCCGCTGTATTTCTTGGAGTCTATGCCGCTTGCCTCGAGCACGTTCGGGTCAACCATTCCGCAGCCCAGAATCTCGAGCCAGCCGG
>JAZLKT010000019.1:0-19773 GCA_045597785.1 Candidatus Cryptobacteroides sp. | reverse complement strand
ACCCAGGACAGTTCTCCGCTCTACATCGTGGACGGCTTCCCGGTTGACAACATCAACGATATCTCTTCTTCGGAGATTGCCAGCATCGACGTGCTCAAAGACGCATTCTCGACCGCCATCTACGGTAGCCGCGGTGCCAACGGCGTTGTAATCGTAACCACCAAGAGCGCCGAAAAGGGCCAGAAGGTTTCGGTCAATCTCAACACCTACTACGGGCAGAAGAGGATGGCCAATGCCGACGCAATCCAGGTTATGGACGTTGACAACTTCGTGAAGGCCCAGTACGAGCTCCATATGCTGCGTGACGACATCGACAGCCAGTTCAACCCCTATTTCGGAAGCTTTGCCGATATAGATATGTATTCGGGAATCCAGGGCAACGACTGGATAGGCCGGGTATTCGGCAACACGGGCAGCACCCTGAGCACCGACCTTTCGGTTTCTTCGCACAGCGAGACCGCCAACTGGACCCTCGGATACGCACATCTCGACGACCAGGCCATAATGCTCGGATCGAACTACGCCCGTAACAACCTCAATTTCAAGGGACAGTTCAAGACCTCCGACAAGACCAGGTTCGATTTGAACATGCGCTATTCGCAGACCAAGGTCCGCGGCTCGGGCGCCAACTCCATCAACGATGCGGGTACCAACAGCGGCAACGGCCGTCTCAAACATGCGGTGCAGTACGCTCCCATTCCCATCGTTTCGGCCACCAACCCCGACGACGAGGAGACCTTCGGCGATAACAACACCCCTCCCGTCCGTTCGGTATGGGATAATGACTCGCGCAGAACCCGCACCATCTGGACCGCCAACGCAGCCTTCAGCTGGGACATCATCGACAACCTTACGTTCAAGATCGACGGAGGCCTCGAGAACTGGCGCGAAACGACCGACCGCTTCTACGGAATGACGACCTACTTCGTCTACAACTCCAACAGGCCCGGTCCCGCGACGATGTACACCGACATCACCCGCGACCGCTACCGCAACACCAATACCCTCAACTACGATTTCGCAAAGGTGATTGACAATCCCGACCACAGCCTAACAGCCCTTGTCGGCGAGGAAATGACCATATCGAAACTCAATACCATCAGCGGCACGGCCCTCAACTTCCCTCTTTCGTTCTCGGCTGAAAACGCCTGGAACTTCATGAGCACCGGTGAGGCCGCCAACCTCGGCAACGTATTCAGCGCCGACGACAAGCTTCTCTCGTTCTTCGGACGCCTGAACTACGACTACAAGCACAGGTATTCGCTCGGAGCCACACTCCGCGCCGACGGTTCGAGCAAGTTCGCCAAGGGCAACCGCTGGGGCTTCTTCCCTTCGGCAGCCGCTTCGTGGACCATTTCGAACGAAGAGTGGATGGAGGACTCGAAGAGCTGGCTCGAACAGCTCAAGCTCCGCTACAGCTTCGGTACCGCAGGTAACAACAACATCCCTTCGGGACAGATGAGCAAGACCTTCAGCGCCTACAGCGGCGGCAACGTGGTATCGGACTGGATCATGGCAGGTACCTACTGGCTCGCCGGAAGCGTAATGGAGAACCCCGACCTCAAATGGGAGACGACCTATACACATAATATAGGTATCGACTTCAGCATCCTGCAGGGAAAGATCAACGGTTCGGTGGAAGTTTACCAGAACGACACCAAGGACCTTCTGCTCAACTTCCCCATCACCGGTTCGGGCTATGACACCCAGTACCGCAACATAGGAAGCACACGCAACCGCGGTGCCGAGCTCACCCTTAATCTTCCCATCATCCAGAAGAAGGACGTTTCGCTCAACATCAGCGGAAACATCGCCTACAACCGCAACACCGTCACCTCTCTTGGCGGACTCGATATGATTACCGGACGCAGCGTCCAGTCATACTGGGCTTCGACCGAAATCGGCGACGACTACATCGTCAGGGCGGGCGAGCCTCTGGGCAATATGTACGGCTATGTATATGACGGCATCTACACCGTTGACGACTTTACCTACGACAGCGGCAAGTGGATACTCAAGGAAGGCGTCACGAGCGACTCGAAGCTCGTCGGCGACAACTACCTCAGGCCCGGTGCCATCAAGCTCAAGGACTTCGACGGCGACCATCAGATTACTGAAGCCGACAAGAAGGTCATCGGCAATGCCAGCCCCGATCTGCTGGGCGGTTTCTCCCTGAGCGGCTACTTCCACGGCTTCGACTTCAGCGCCAACTTCAACTATATGATAGGCAACGATGTCTATAACGCCAACAAGGTTGAGTTCACCACTTCGCGCAAGTTCAACAACCGCAACTTCATCAAGGCGATGGAACTTGACAACCGCTGGACCACAATCGATTGGGCTACGGGCGAATTCATCGAAGACCCCGCCGCTCTTGCCGAAGCCAATGCCGGCAAGGAGATGTTCCTCCCCTACACCCAGAACGCCATTTTCAGCGACTGGGCCGTCGAGGATGCATCGTTCCTCCGCCTGCAGAGCGCTACCATAGGCTACACCCTTCCCGAGAAGATTACGGCGAAGGCCCATCTGCGCAAGGTCCGCGTATATGCTACCGGAACCAATCTCTTCTGCCTCACTGGCTATTCGGGCTACGATCCCGAAGTCGATACAAGGCGCAGCACTCCTCTTACCCCGGGTGTGGACTACTCCGCATACCCCAAGAGCATAGGCTACGTTGTCGGTCTCAATATCACATTCTAAGAGCGCACGACGATGAAAAATACATTCAAATACATTATTCTTGCAGCCGGGGCGCTCTGCGCTCTCGCAGCCTGCAACAAGGAAGAAGGTTTCCTGGATGCCAAGTCACCCTCGGCGTTCGACACCCAGAACGTATTCTCCAACTACACGCTGGCCGAATACAACATCTTCTCCATCTGGAGCACATTCGGTGAGACCAACGGCTACCGCGGACGTTTCCTGCCCTGGTCGGGTCTCAATTCGGATATCGAATGGTACAACACCTTCAAACCGAAGGATGCCAAGTACACAATTGCCGCATACGACTGCGCCACCAACAACGGCCAGCTCAACCTCGCGAACGGTCCGTACGCGATGATGTACCGCGGCATCGAGTACTGCAACCTGTGCATCGACGGCCTGAAGCGCTACGGCGATGTTGACACGAAAGCCGATATGGCATATCTGTACGCCGAGGCTCTGACCCTGCGTGCGATGATATACTACGATCTGGTGAAGACCTGGGGCGACGTGCCCGCAAGGTTCGCTCCCGTAACTTCGGACGACATCTATCTGCCGAAGTCGGACCGCGACGTTATCTTCAAGCAGATTCTCGGCGACCTCGAGACCGCCATTCCCCTTCTGCCCTGGCCTAACGGCAACGAAGCCACCAAGGCTACCTACCGCGTGAACAAGGCATTCGCCGAGGGTCTCTACGCCCGCATCGCCCTTGCCGCTTCGGGTTACGCCCTGCGCCCCGAGGACGGACAGGTCGGAACCGGCGACCTCGGAACCGTCCGCACAACGAACACTCCCGAACTCAAGCAGGAAGTCCTCTACCCGAAGGCTCTCGCTTACCTGAAGGACTGCATCGAGAACAGCGGATGCGTGCTCGAGGACTTCGAGACCTATTGGCACAACTTCAACAACCAGCGCAACACCGCAGCCGGCGGCGAGACCATCTTCTGCCTGCCTTACGGCGACAACCGCGGACGTTGGAACTTCACTTTCGCAATCGAGAGCGAGGGTGCCACCATCCTTGGCAATGCCATCACCCGTGGCGGCGACTGCGGCCCTGTTCCCACGATGTACTTCGACTATGCCCAGGGCGACGTTCGCCGTGACGTTACCTGCGCCAACTTCAAGTGGGTAAAGGAAACCAACGAAGCAGCTCCTGCAGGCATCCACAAGTGGTACTTCGGAAAATACCGTTTCGAATGGATGACCGAGCATCCTTACGGAGGCGGCAACGACGATGGCATCAAGCCCATCGTAATGCGTTACGCCGATATCCTCCTGATGGCTTCCGAGATAGAGTTCGCCCTGAACGGGCTCACCTCCGACGCCAAGGACTGGTTCGCCCAGGTTCGCACCCGCGCCTTCAAGGGCAGCGAAGATGCAGCCGAGACCTATGTGAACTCGCTCACCGAGAGCAACTTCTTCGATGCCATCGTTGACGAGCGCGCACTCGAGTTCTGCGGCGAAATGCTCCGCAAGAACGACCTCATCCGCTGGAACCTCCTCAAGAAGAAGATGGACGATACCATCAGCAAGATGTTCGCCCTGCGCGACCTCACAACCGACGCAGCCACAGGCAAGGACTACTCCTACCTCAGCGGAGACATCTACTACAAGTACAACGAGGAGAAACTCTGCGTTGACTTCTACGGCTTCAACCCCGGCGAGACCGGCAACCCCGGCGGCGACTGGGAGAAGTCGGCAGGCTATATCACCAAGTACAAGGACGTTGCCGGTGAGACCATGGAATCCACGAGCGTGAAGTCGGAGAACTTCCACACCAACAAGATCCAGGGCCTTTACTACAACAATCCCGACACCCGTCAGTTCTGGCCCATATTCGACGATTCGATTACGAACAGCCAGAATATGCTCAAGAATGATTACGGATATTAATGGACATTACGGTTATGAAAACTCTCAACAGATTATTTGTAATAGTTTCTGCCGTTCTCGCTCTCGGTTGCGTCACATCCTGCGTTGATGACGAGATAATCGACGTCACCGAGATCAGTCTCGCCCGATGCTTCACCCCGATGAACCTCGATGCCAAGGTCAACTCGACCCTCGGCGACGTGGTTGCGTTCAAGTGGGACGTCACATCGGATGCCCAGCTCTACAAGCTGGTCATTGGCGAAGACGAGAACTTCTCCGGCGAAATCATCGAGAAGGACATCAATCCTTCCGAGGTTCCCTATACCATCAAACTCACCGCCGACCGCACATACTGGTTCAAGGTGATGGCGACAAACGAGAACAAGGACGACTCCAAGTGGGCCGTCTATGAGAAGTCCATAAAGACGTTCGCCGTCAAGGACCCTCTCTTCCTGAAGGTAGCTTCGCGCGACGCTGACGCCATCGGCCTTGCCTGGTCGAAGGACGTTGCCGACTACACCGATGCCACACACATCATCTACGGCCCCGTGGGCTGCGAGGAGGACGAACTGCAGAGGTACGATCTCAGCGCGGCTGAAATCGAAGCCGCAGAAGCAGGGATAAACGGGCTCACCCCCTCGACCGACTACGTGTTCACGCTCTACTACCTCAGCGCTTCGCGCGGCGAAGTGAACGTGTGGACGGCGCCCGACATGACAGGCCTTACCGAGGTGGGCACGGTTGCCGCCCTCAGGCAGGCCCTCATCGACGGTGCGAAGATCAAGCTTCTGATGTCAGGCTCGCCCTACAATATCAAGGACGTTGAAACCTCCGGGCAGATAAGCGTAAGCAAGAGCGTCGAAATCTACGGCGAAGGCGGCGCTGACGGCTCGAAACCCGTCATCATAGGCGAAATCCATTTCGCCGACACTTGGGAAGACGGCTCGCACGCTTACTTTGAGGACGTTCAGTTCGACGGCCAGAAGGGCACATACGGATTCCCCATCCAGAAGCTCAATGGCGGTACCGCAGCCAACATCGTGCTTGAAAGTCTCGTTTACCGCAACTGTATCATCACAGGATACTCGAAGGGTCTCATCTACGAGTGGAGCAAGACAATGGAAATCGGCGAGCTCACCTGGGACGCCTGCGAAATCTCGAACATCAACTCCGACGGAACCGCCGGCGGTGACGTGATCGACCTTCGCGGAGCTTCGAAGATTGACGCTCTCAACATCACCGGAAGCACCATCACCCAGGGTATGCGTACCTTCATAAGGATAGATGCGGCAACGATAGGTGACGTCAGGATTGAGAACAACACCCTGTGGAACCTCTGTTTCGTTGACAACACCAACAACGCCGGTCTTATCGGTATCCAGGTGGATGTGAACTCGTTCTCGCTGAAGAACAACCTCTTCATCGGAATGCCCGCCAAGTCGGCTCTGGGCAGCGCCAACACCAAGTACAAGACAGCAAGCGACCTCAAGATCGCCGCCGCCAACAACTGGTACTATGATGTAAATGCCGACTTCTTCACGACCAGCTTCCCCGCTGACGCAGTGAGCGCAACGGCTCTTGCCACCGATCCCTGCTACAACGCCAAGGGCGGTATCTTCAACATAGTTTCCGACTCCGAGATTGCCGGCAAGGAAGTGGGCGCACCCAAGTGGTGGACACCTTACGTCGAGGAGCCCGAAGACCTGACGCTGAACGTTCTCGAAGGTGCACACACCTGGGACTTCGGCAATGCCAAGTTCTTCACCGGAACCGTCAAGAAACAGATGGTACGCGACGGCCTGCTTCTGAGCGCATCGGAAATCTGCCCCATCAGCTTCGGCGACGATGCCACCCTGAACTTCGGTGCAGCAACCGTATGCAACAAGAAGGGCCTGCCTACCGACGGCTATCTCGCATTCAAGGTTGACAAACCCGGTTCGGTTGTAGTGAAGCCCGTAAGCGGCCAGACAAGCCACGTCATCGTAGCTGCCGCAAGCGCCGAGAATCCTTCGGCCATCACGGTCAAGGGTGGTGCAAGCACGCTCACCGATATGGGAGGCGCCCAGAAGATAGTCGTCGCCGACATAGCTGCCGAGAGCATTGTCTATATCTATGTTTCCGGCGCGATGGGCATCGGAGCCCTCGCCTGGTCGGCAGATGTCAGCCCCGTCAACACAGCCCTTCCCGCTCCCGAACCTCAGGCAGCGCCCGATTCGTTCACAGCCGGTGAGGCTACTGACATTACGGTAAGCTGGAGCCCTGTCGAGAACGCGGCAAGCTACTCGGTAGTATTCAGCGGCAAGACCTATGCTGTCGAGGAAGGCACCTCCTACACCATCGAAGGCAAGACCACCTCTATGCTCGACAAGGGCAGCTACACCGTCAAGGTGTTCGCGAACCCCGGTGCGGATGATATCTACAACACCCAGTCCGAGGCAGGCGTCGCCGCATTCGCGGTTCTGCCCGCAGGCGGTGGCGAGGAAGGCGGCGAGTTCATCGTCAAGACTGTCGATGAACTCACAGCGGCCATTGATGCCGGCAAGACCGAGATAACCCTTGCTCCGGGCGACTATGCTCTCGGAACTTATGCGCTTGCGTCATCCTTGAGCCTCAAGGGTCAGGACGGAGCCAACGTGACAGGAGCATTCGTCCTTTCCGGCGAAGCTGCTTCATTCAAGCTCTACGGAATCAACTTCCTGGAGAACTCGACTTCTCCCGCGGGTGTATTCATCAACCTCGCCGAAGCCGGCTTCACCTGCGGAGAAGTGAATGTTGAGAATTGTGTCATCGACGGCTTCACCAAGTCAGTCGTTTACTGCAACTACGATACTGCAAACATTGACAAGGTCATCTTCAAGAACAATATCGTGAAGAACCAGGGTACAGGTCAAGGTGTGTTCGACTTCCGCAAGGGTGTATTCGGCGAAATCGTCATTACCGGCAACACCATTACCGGAGGCCGCGACTTCATCCGCCTCGACAGCAGCTGTTCGACCGGTGTCGTGCACATCGTCGCCAATACCTTTGACGGTGTAACCCTCGGTAACGGAAACGGCCTTCTCTACGTCCGTGCAACCCTGCTCGACTACCTCGTTGCCAGCAACCTGTTCCTCAACGAGGTGAAGGAAGGTGCCAACACCCTGCTCTCCAAGGCTTCCGGAGTCGCGATTCCCGTGATGAAGAACAACTTCTTCTACAATGTGGACGAGACCAACTTCTTCTCTGGCCTCATCACCCGGGAAATTGCCACTGGCGGTCACGGAGTCGTACTTTCGACCGACCCTGTCAAAGATGCCGCAAATGGAGACTATACGCTTGTCAGCGGACTTGCCATCAGCAACCGCGTTGGCGCGCCGAGATGGAATCCATCCACCGTCATCTGCGACGAGGATTCCTACACTGTCAAGAATGCCGATGAGTTCGTCGTTGCACTTGATGCGGGCAAGACCGAAATCACCCTTGCAGCCGAAGGCTCTCCTTACAATTTCGAATCGACGACTTTCGAAGTTCCTGCAGGCTTCCACCTCATCGGTGAAGTCAAGGACGGCAAGTTCCCCGAGTTCCACGGCTGCTTTGCGATAACGGGTGCCGAAGACCTCGGAGAGGTTGTGTTCGAGAATGTCGAGTTCAATGCCGAGACCGCCGGCGGAGCGCTTGGTGTGGTCCTGACAGTATCGGGAGCTTCTTCCGCACGCTCAATCGTAATGAAGAACTGCGATGTCAAAGGTTTCTCGAAGAGCGTGCTCTATATGAATGGAGACGGCTCCTCATTCCAGTCCATTGCGTTCCGCAACGTATGTGCGACAGGACTCGGCACAGGCCAGGGCGTGTACGATATCCGCAAGGGCGTCTGCACGAACATCTCCATTGAGAACTGTACGATAGTCGGAGGCCGTGACCTTGTACGTGCCGATGCAGGCACCATCACCGGTTCCTTCAACTTCAACAACAACACCGTGGACGGTTCCAACCTCGGAATCAACTCCAACGCGATAATGTACGTACGCGCAACTCCTGAGGTTTACAACTTCAAGCGCAACCTCTTCCTGAACGAAGTTGCCGAGGGAGTATCCGTAACTCTCTCGAAGGCTTCAGGTGTCACCGTACCGACAGAGGCGAAGAGCAATTTCTTCTACAACTTCGACGAAGTCAACTTCTTCAGCGGACTGTTCACAAAGGAAGTCAGCGATGCCGTTGTCCTCAGTTACGACCCTGTCAGGAATGCTGCTGAAGGCGATTATATGCTTGTCGATGCACTCTGTCTGAGCAGCAACATAGGAGCAGCACGCTGGAATCCCAACGCCGGACGTATTACCGCTGATTTCACGGTGACCAGCGTTGAGGAACTCATTACCGCTATTGATGCCGGCAAGAGTTCCATCACTCTCAAGCCCGGCACCTATGATCTCACTGCCGTTGCTGACGCCAGCACCGTATCCGGTGGCGTTCTTACACTTGCCGCACCTCTTACGCTCAAGGGCGAGAAGAAGGCTGGCGTGGCTCCTGAGATTATCGGTGGAATCAAGCTGAGCACCGGCGTTACCGATTTCGTCGCCACCGGGCTCCGTTTCAACGGAAACCTGAAGGCTATCGGAATCGCGTTCGAGATTCCTGCCGAACTGTCTGTCGGCAAGATACAGATCCGCGACTGTGAGATATACGAGTTCAACAAGGGTATATTCTACGGCAACAGCGACGGCTCTATCGGAGCACTTATCTTCGACAGACTCCTTGTGCATGATATCGGCACCGGACAGGGCACGATAGATATCCGCAAGCAGCTCTATGGAGCCGTTGTAATCGAGAACTCCACCTTCTACAACGGCGGACGCGACTTCATCCGTCTGGATGCCGGGAAGGCCAACAGTCTCAGCATCAGGAACAACACCTTTGCCGGCATATCCATCGACGCAGCCAACTCACTGCTGTATGTCCGTGCCGAGATGGGTGACAAGTATGTTGTCGAGAACAACCTCTTCCTGAATGAGACAGGCACCTCCACGATTCTCGCCAAGAGCGGTACCGTGGTTCCCGTGATGAAGAACAACTGGTTCTTCAACTGCACTTCGGAGGCCTTCTGGTCCGGAACAATCAGTCAGGAAGTTGCGACTGCCGGAAACGGCGGCGTGCTTACAGAGGATCCTTGCACGGATTCAGCCGGGTTCAACTTCACCGTCACCAACGCCGACATCAAGGCAGCAGGTGCTGGTGACCCTCGCTGGTAATCCTTTACCCTCTTTTTCAAAGACGGTCCGGTTTTCACTCCGGGCCGTCTTTTCTATTTCAGCGGTTTTTACTATATTTGAAAGTATTTCGAACCAAAAACTGAATAACATGACAAATCTTTTCTCTCTCGAGGGCAAAAACGCCTGGATCACAGGCGCTTCCTACGGCATCGGATTCAACATCGCAAAGGCATTCGTCGCCGCTGGAATCAAGAACATCATCTTCAACGACATAAACGAGGCCGCCCTCGAAAGGGGCCTCGCAAACTATAAGGAAGCCGGCATCGAGAACGTTCACGGCTACGTGTGCGACGTAACCGACGAAGCAGCCATCAAGGCTCTCGTCGAGACCATCCATAAAGAAGTCGGCCAGATAGATATCCTGGTGAACAACGCCGGCATCATCAAGCGCATCCCCATGCACGAGATGGAGCGCAAGGAGTTCCAGCAGGTCATCGACATCGACCTTGTGGCTCCGTTCATCGTCAGCAGCGCCGTCCTTCCCGAAATGATGGAAAGGCGTGAGGGAAAGATCATCAACATCTGCACGATGATGAGCGAACTGGGCCGAGAGACTGTTTCGGCCTACGCCGCAGCCAAGGGCGGGCTCAAGATGCTCACACGCAACATCTGCTCCGAGTACGGCGAGTACAACATCCAGTGCAACGGCATCGGCCCCGGCTACATCGCCACTCCCCAGACCGCTCCCCTGCGCGAGAAACAACCCGACGGCAGCCGTCATCCCTTCGACAGCTTCATCTGCGCGAAGACTCCCGCCGGACGCTGGCTCGACCCCAGCGAACTCGGCGGCCCGGCCGTATTCCTCGCCTCGCACGCATCGGACGCCGTCAACGGACACATCCTCTATGTGGATGGCGGTATTCTCGCATACATAGGAAAGCAACCCCAATAAACCCTACGGAAATATGGCAAAGATAAACTGCAGCGTGCGTCAGGCTTCGAGCAACACCGACGCAAAGCACTACGATACGCAGCGCATACGCGATGAATACCTCATCGAGAACGTGATGGTTCCCGGCGAGATCAATATGACCTACTCGATGTTCGACCGCATTATCGCCGGCGGAGCCGTTCCCACCACGGAAGACCTGCTCCTCGAAGCGCCCGAAATCCTGCGTGCCGACTGGTTCACACAGCGCCGCGAACTGGGTATCATCAACGTCGGCGGAGCGGGCAGTGTGCTCGTGGGCGACGAGACTTTCCATCTCGACTATAAGGAGGCCCTGTACATCGGCCGCGGCAACCGCCACGTAAGCTTCCGCAGCGACGATGCCGCCAAGCCGGCACACTTCTATTTCTGCTCGGCAACCGCACACCGCGAGACCGGCATAAAGAAAGTCACGAAGAAAGATGCCGTCGTAATGCATCTCGGAAGCCTCGAAGAGAGCAACGAGCGCACCATCAACCGCCTTCTCGTGAAGGAAGTGGTTCCCTGCTGCCAGTTGCAGATGGGCATGACCGAGCTCGCCCCGGGAAGCACCTGGAACACTATGCCGGCCCACACCCACGACCGCAGAATGGAGGTTTACTTCTACTTCGATCTCCCGCAGGATGCGGCGGTATGCCATTTCTGCGGCGAGCCTCAGGAGACACGCCACATCTGGATGCATAACGAACAGGCCGTCATCAGCCCGCAGTGGAGCATTCACAGTGCCTGCGCGACGCGCAATTACACCTTCATCTGGGGCATGTGCGGCGAAAATGACGACTATAACGATATGGACTGGTGCGCAACCACCGACCTCAAATAACCCGACTCCATGAAAAAAACACTTATCCTCATTCTCGCCCTTGCCGCCGCAGCAAGCTGCGCACAGGGCCCGGAGCAGAAAGTGATGGCACGCTTCGTTCCCGAACGGGCCGATGACTTCATCTTCGAAAACGACCTCGTCTGCGGCCGTTTCTACGGAGAGGCTCTCGAAGGCAACCCCACCTCGCCCGGAATCGACATCTGGGTCAAGACCCCCGGCGCTCTTGTGGCAAACCAGCGCTACAAGGACGAACTGGAGAACGGTCTGAGCTACCACATCGACCGCGGCAACGGCAAGGACTGCTATAAAGTTGCAGTGAGCCTTGGCGGAGGTGCCTCAGCACCAATCGTTGACGGCGTACTCTGCCTTCCGCCCACCAACTACCGCGAGTGGGAGATTGTCAGCGAAGAGAACGAAAAAGTGGTCTTCACACTCCGTTATCCCGCCTGGCAGGCCGGCAACGCTACCGTTTCCCTTGCAAAGACGGTCACAGTCACTGCCGGCACTTACTGGTGCGAGGTGGAGGACATCTACAGCTTCGATGGCGCCGAGACTCTTGACATCGCAGCCGGGTTCATCCGTCACGACATAGTCCAGGAAACTTCCTGGGCCACTGGCGCGGCAATATGGGAGCACGCTTCCGACCAGAGCGTCGAGCCTGAGGACGGTATGATAGGCGTGGCCGTGCGCATGCAGGAGCCCGATGCCGTCACCCTTACCGCTGACGGCGCTCACAGCGTGGCCGTGAAGAAAGTACGCAGCGGCGAGGCCGTGCACTACAGCTTCGCTTCCTGCTGGAGCAAAGGAGATATGAAGACTGCAGGAGACTGGTTCACCTACGTAACTCAATAGTGCCATGAAACCACGAAAGGCTATACTTGCCGCAATTGCCTGCCTGTGCCTCGCACTGGAGACAGGCTCGGCTGCTGCACCCATTCCCGTGGAGGCCGTAAAACCCGATTTCGTGGTAGCGGCCGACGGCAGCGGTGATTTCCGCACGGTTCAGGAGGCCATCAACGCCTGCCCCGACTACAGCCACGAGGTCATCACACACATCTTCATCAAACCGGGCATCTATCACGAAAGGGTCACAATCCCCCACAACAAGTTCCGCCTGCACATCTACGGGCAGGATGCCGCCAGCACGGTGATTACCTACGGGCTTGCCGCCACCGACACCTGGCCGGGGACTGACGACAAGGTAGGCACCTCAGGCAGCGCGACAATGTACATCCACTCAAGTTACGTCACGCTCGAAGACCTGACCATCGCGAACAGCGCCGGAAGCGGCAAGATTGTGGGCCAGGCGGTCGCTCTCTTCACTGACAGTGATTTCCTCTTCGTGCACCGCTGCCGTCTGCTCGGCTTTCAGGACACCCTCTACACCTACGGGCGTTACGGCAAGGACGGCGGGGTGAAGCGCAACTACTATCTCGACTGCTACATCGAGGGCGAGACCGACTTCATCTTCGGGCCTTCGGTGTGCCTGTTCGAGAACTGCACCATCCATTCGAAGTACAACAGTTACATTACCGCCGCGTCCACTTTTGAAGGCCAGAAGTACGGCTACGTATTCCTGCACTGCACCCTTACCGCCGACCCGGGCGTAAACCGCGTATATCTCGGCCGCCCCTGGAGGCCGTTCGCCAAGACAGTCTGGATCGAGTGCGAAATGGGCGCGCACATACGCCCCGAAGGCTGGCACAACTGGAATAAGCCCGATGCCGAGCGCACCAGCTACTATGCCGAATACGGCTGCACGGGGCCCGGTTCCGACACTTCCGCACGTGTGCACTGGTGCCATCTGCTGAATGCCGAACAGGCCGCCGGGTACACTTTCGACAAAATAATGTTCCAGCCCCAGGACGGAATAGTCTGGAATCCTTACGACAACAAATAAACTCAAAACATGACTTCATTCATCAACAAAGACTTCATGCTCTCGACAAAGGCTGCCCGTACACTCTATCACGAGCACGCCGAGGGCAAACCCATCATCGATTATCACTGCCACCTCGTTCCCCAGCAGATTGCCGAGAACATGCAGTTCCGCGACATTACCCAACTCTGGCTGGTTGACGGCCACTATGGCGACCACTACAAATGGCGCGCAATGAGGGGTAACGGCGTGAGCGAAGACTATATCACAGGCGGAAAGCATGATTCCTGGGAAACCTTCCAGAAGTGGGCCGAGACAGTGCCTTACACCATGCGCAATCCCCTCTATCACTGGACTCATCTCGAACTGAGCCGTGTGTTCGGCATCGACAAGCTCCTCAGCCCCGCCACTGCAAGGGACATCTACGAAGAGTGCAACGCAAAACTCGCTACAGAAGAGTTCCGCGGCCAGGCCCTCATCCGCAAGTTCGGAGTCGAGGTTGTCTGCACCACCGACGATCCCGCCGACGACCTCCGCTACCACAAGGAGATACTTGAAAAGCCGTTCGGGACCAAGGTTCTGCCGGCATGGAGGCCCGACAAGGCAATGGCAATCGAAAACCCCGAAGCCTACATTGCCTATATACAGAAGCTCGGCGAAGCGGCCGGAATGGAAATCCGCAGCTACACCGACCTGCGCGAGGCTCTCGCACGCAGGCGCGAGTTCTTCATCTCAATGGGTTGCAAGCTCTCCGACCACGGGCTCGAGACCTTCCACGCCGCTCCCTACACCGAGGCCGAAGTGGAAAAAGCCTTCAAGAAGACACTCAAGGGCAAACGCTGCGACCACGACGAGATGGAGAAATTCCGCAGCGCCTTCCTGCACGACGAGGCTGTGGCCGACGCCGAATCCGGCTGGGTACAGCAGTTCCACGTGGGTGCCATACGCAATAATAACACCGCGATGTTCAATTCCGTGGGGCCCGACACCGGATACGATGCCATACACGACCTTCCCATGGCCGAGGCCGGACACCGTTTCTTCGACCGCCTCACGCTCGAAGGGAAACTCGCGAAGACCATACTCTACTGCCTTAACCCCAAGGATAACGAGACGCTCATCACCATGGCCTACACCTTCAACGACGGCACCTGCCCCGCCAAGATGCAGTTCGGCTCGGGCTGGTGGTTCCTCGACCAGGAAAGCGGTATGCGCAAACAACTCAACGACCTGAGCGTGCTCGGTCTTCTCAGCCGTTTCGTAGGAATGCTTACCGACAGCCGCAGCTTCATCAGCTACCCCCGTCACGAGTACTTCCGCCGCATTCTTTGCGACGTGATAGGAGCCGATGTCGAGGCGGGCAAACTGCCCTCGAGCGAAATGGAGCGCATCGCGCAGATGGTCGAAGACATCAGCTACAACAACGCGAAGGCATATTTCAATTTCTAGGGCCCGGCATATGGCAAAAGTCATCACATTCGGAGAGATAATGCTCCGGCTTTCTACTCCGGGATATCTGCGATTCGGCCAGAGCCGTCAGTTCGACGCGACTTTCGGAGGCGGCGAAGCCAACGTGGCCGTTTCGCTTGCCAACTACGGTCTCGATGCCGAGTTCGTGACGCGCCTGCCGGAAAACGACATCGCACGCGCCTGCCTCAAGGACCTGCGGTCCTATGGGGTCGGCACAAGTCATATCGTTTACGGTGGCGACCGTCTGGGAATCTACTTCCTCGAAACGGGTGCCGTTGCACGCCCGTCCAAGGTCGTCTATGACCGTGCCGGCAGTTCGATAGCCACCATCCAGCCCGGCTCGATAGACTGGGACAAGGTATTCGAAGGAGCAGACTGGTTCCATTGGACCGGCATCACACCCGCGCTCAGCCAGGGTGCGGCGGATGTCTGCCTCGAGGCAATCAAGGCCGCGAACAGGCTCGGCGTAACGGTCAGCTGCGACCTCAATTACCGCAAGAACCTCTGGAAATACGGCAAGAAGGCCGGCGAAGTGATGCCTGCGCTCGTGGAAGGATGCGACATCATTCTCGGAAACGAGGAAGACGCCGACAAGGTGTTCGGAATCAAGCCCGAAGGGTTCGATGTCACCACCACCGCCGGAGCAATCGACCAGCAGCGCTTCCGCAGCGTCGGAGAACAGCTGATGGCCCGTTTCCCGCGCGCAAGGAAGGTCATCATCACCCTTCGCGGCAGTATCAACGCCAACCACAACACCTGGGGCGGAGTGCTCTGGGATGGGGAAAAACTTTTCGAATCGCCCCGCTACGACATCACCCACATCGTTGACCGTGTAGGCGGCGGCGACAGCTTCATGGGCGGGCTCATCTACGGTCTTCTCAGCTATAATGGTGACGATCAGAAGGCTCTCGACTTCGCCGTGGCGGCCTCGTGCCTCAAGCACACGATCTTCGGCGACTACAACCAGGTTACGGTAGCAGAGGTCGAGAATCTTATGAAAGGAGACGGCTCCGGCCGCGTGTCAAGATAATTCGCAATGAGCAGATACGATAAAAAACAGGTAATAGCGGCTCTCGAGGAGACCGCCGTCATTCCGGTGTTCTACAACGCCGACGTCGAGACAAGCAAGAATGTCCTTCGGGCCTGCTACAAGGGCGGTATCAGAGTGTTCGAATTCACCAACCGCGGCGAGGCTGCGGCAGAGGTGTTCCGGCAACTCGTACCCTTTGTGGAGGAGGAACTTCCCGAGATGATTCTCGGAGTGGGATCGATTTCATTTGTGAAAGATGCGTGGAAGTTCGTCCGTATGGGTGCCAACTTCGTGGTAGGCCCCCAGTTCGTACCCGGAATCGCTCCGGTCTGCGGACTTTTCAACGTTCCCTACATGCCCGGATGCGGCACGGTTTCCGAAGTAGGCCGCGCGCAAAGGGCCGGCTGCGAGGTATGCAAGGTCTTCCCCGGCGACGTTCTCGGCCCCAAGTTCGTCAAGGGCCTCAAGGCGCCCATGCCCTGGAGTAAGATAATGGTTACAGGCGGGGTGAAGCCTGAAAGGGAGAACCTCGAAGCCTGGTTCAAGGCGGGAGTATGCTGCGTCGGAATGGGCAGCAACCTCTTCCCGAAGGATGTCATGGCTGCCGGAGACTGGGATAAGATTTCCGAACTCTGCGCCTCAACAATAGCAATAATCAAAGAAGTACGATAATGTCAACACAGAAAAAACTCATGACTAACTGGCGTTGGTGGCTCTGCTCGCTGCTCTTCGTGGCAACTACCGTCAACTACCTCGACCGCCAGGTTCTTTCTCTCACCTACGAGAACTTCATCAAGCCCGAATTCCATTGGACTGATGCCAATTACGGTACAATCACAGCATTCTTCTCAATCTTCTATGCGATTGCCTGCCTCTTCGCCGGCAAATTCGTCGATTGGATGGGGACAAAGAAAGGCTATATCATCGCCATTGGCGTATGGTCGGCCGGTGCCTGCCTCCACGCCGCCTGCGGCTGGGCTACGGGCCTGATAGTCGGAGAAAACGTAGCCGCACTCAAGGGGATGGAGGTCGCTTCGAACGTGGCTCTGGCCATCTCGACGACCTCGGTCTATCTGTTCCTGCTCTGCCGTGGCATACTTGCGCTCGGCGAGGCCGGCAACTTCCCCGCTGCCATCAAGGTTACGGCCGAGTACTTCCCCAAGAAAGACCGCGCATTCGCGACTTCGATCTTCAATGCCGGCGCTTCGGTGGGCGCGCTCGCCGCTCCGCTCTGCATTCCGCCCCTAGCCGTAAAGTTCGGTTGGGAACTCGCGTTCATCATCATCGGTGGACTCGGCTTCATCTGGATGTTCTTCTGGGCATTCATGTACGAGAAGCCCGAAAAGAGCAAGCACGTCAATGCAGCCGAACTTGAATACATCCATCAGGACGATGCCGCCGACGCCGCTATCGCCTCCGCTGCCGCCCCCGCTGCCGAAGAGAAGCAGGTTTCGCTTCTCAAGTGCTTTACCTTCAAGCAGACTTGGGCCTTCATCACCGGCAAGTTCTTCACTGACGGTGTCTGGTGGTTCTTCCTGTTCTGGGCTCCTTCATACTTCAGCAACCAGTTTGATGCGCCCGTTACCAAGCCTCTCGGCCAGTGGCTCATCTTCACGCTCTACCTCATTGTGACCGTAGTCTCGATCGGTGGCGGCTATCTGCCCAAGATTTTCGTCGACAAGAAGGGCATGAACCCTTACGCCGGGCGTATGAGAGCCATGCTCATCTTCGCTTTCTTCCCTCTCTGCGCGCTGCTTGCACAGCCTCTCGGAATGCATTTCAACAGCCCCTGGTGGCCGGCAGTGCTTATCGGTCTTGCAGCTGCCGGGCATCAGGCCTGGAGCGCCAACCTCTTCTCGACCATTGGCGACATGTTCCCCAAGAGCACGATCGCTACAGTCACCGGCATCGGTGCCATGGCCGGAGGTGTGGGTTCGATGTTCATCCAGAAGATTGCAGGTAACCTCTTCACCTATGCCGAAAACGCAGGTGCAGCCTTCAGGTTCCTCGGATTCGAGGGCAAGCCTGCCGGATATTTCGTAATGTTCTGTTTCTGCGGTGTTGCATACATCATTGCCTGGAGCATTATGAAGACTCTTGTTCCCAAGTACAAACCCATCGTCATAAAATAACATGAAACGTTTGATAGCTTTTGCAGCCCTGGCCCTGCTTGCAGCGGGGTGCTGCACCGACAAGGGCATCTGCCGCAAGTCGGTCCAGGGAGACGCATTCACCCCTTCCGGGAACTGGAAACTCGAATGGGTCGATGATTTCAACGGCCGCGGGATGAACCCCGCCACCTGGAATCAGACTCGGCGCAGGAGCTATCAGACTCTCGCGAAGGATGTAGCTTCGACCAAGGGCGGCGCCCTTTACATCCGTGCACGCGAGTTGCGCGAGGATGACGGCACCGCCGGCGTGAACGGATATACTGCCGGCGATGTCGACTCCAAGGGCAAGAAGTATTTCAGCCTCGGCAAGGACGGCATTCACGGAAGGCTCGACATCCGCGCAAAGATGAGCGGAGCCGAAGGTTTCCAGCCTGCAATATGGATGAAACCCGACAATTACCCTTACGATGGCGAGATAGATATCATGGAGCACCTCAACTACAAGGACTTCACCTATCACACCATACACACAATCGAGAGTATCGAGAATCCACGTCGTACGAGCGCAATGCAAAGGACTGCCGCGGTCAAGTACGAAGACTGGAACATCTACTCCGTAGAAGGCGACTCCACCGGATTGCGCTTATTCATCAACGACGAGCAGGTTGCTTCCTACTCCAAGGAAGAATCAGGCGGTGACCGCTACCCGTTCGACACCTGCGAATACTTCCTGCTGATTTCGAACCAGATCAGCGAAGTCTGGGCAGGCCGCGACTACCCCGGCAAGATACTTCCCTCCGGGGTCGGAATGCCCTGCTACATAGCAATCGACTTCGTCCGTTACTACACGGCGCAGTAAGGGAGATATACCTCAACCGATTTTTTGCTCTAACTGCGTCTCAGTGACGTCAGTTAGATCAAAAAAATATAGGGGGGGGCGGAAAGCTGATTCCGTCCCCCCATGTTTTTTTGATTCCGCTCTGCCGGTTTATTTACCGTACGGGCAATCGACGATATTGCCGCTGAGGAACTGGTCATAGGCGCTCATATCGACGAGGCCATGGCCGGAGAGGTTGAAGAGGATGACATCCTCGCGGCCGTCGCGCTTGCACGCAAGGGCTTCGCGTATCGTTGCGGCAATAGCGTGGCACGATTCCGGTGCGGGGATTATGCCTTCGGACTTGGCGAAGAGGACTCCGGCGCTGAACGATTCGCTCTGTCCTATATCCATTCCTTCCATCAGGCCGTCTTTCAGAAGCTGTGAGACAATGACTCCGGCGCCATGGTAGCGCAGGCCTCCTGCGTGTATGTTGGCCGGACGGAAGTCGTGGCCGAGCGTGAACATCGGCAGCAGGGGTGTGTAGCCGGCCTCGTCGGCGAAGTCGTATTCGAAGCGGCCCTTCGTGAGTTTCGGACACGAGTCGGGCTCTGCGGCTATGTAGCGCGTCTTGCGGCCTTCGCAGATGGTGTGGCGCATGAATGGGAAGGCCAGTCCGGCGAAGTTGGAGCCTCCGCCGAAGCAGGCGATCACAGTGTCGGGATATTCTCCGGCGAGGGCCATCTGCTTTTCGGCTTCCAGTCCGATGACAGTCTGGTGCAGGGCTACGTGGCTCAGGGTCGATCCGAGCACGTACTTACAGCCGGGCGTCATCCGCGCGAGCTCGATGGCTTCGGAGATGGCCGTTCCGAGCGAGCCCTGATGGTTCGGAGTGGA
>JAZLKT010000018.1:0-10624 GCA_045597785.1 Candidatus Cryptobacteroides sp. | reverse complement strand
GAAATCGCTGTTCTGGCAAAATATGATGTGACCGTGGTTCACTGCCCGTGCTCGAACATGAAACTGGGCAGCGGCATCTTCCCGTACCGCAAGATGATTGAGGCGGGTGTGCGCGTCACGCTCGGCACCGACGGCGCCTCGTCTAACAACAACCTCGACATGGGCGAGGAGATGAAGTTCGCCGCCCTTCTTTCGAAGACCCTCGGCGATGTGGAGTGTCTGCCTGCTGATATGGCATTCAAGTGGGCTACGCGCAACGGAGCCCTCGGATTCGGCAATGACGGCGGTATAATAGAAGAAGGCCGTCTTGCGGACTGCCTTCTTATCGATACTTCGGAGGAGCGTATGCAACCCCTGCATCACTTCATGGCCAACTGGGTGTATTCGGCCGACTCTTCCTGCATTGACACGGTAATCTGCGACGGACGCATCCTGATGCGCGGCCGCAAACTGCTCGTCTAGATTCTCTTGAGTATTGCTTCGGTCTCGGCCTCGTAACCGGGCTTGCGCAGAAGGGCGAACATGTTCTTCTTGTACGCCTCTACGCCGGGCTGGTTGAAGGGATTGATTCCGAGAGTGTATGCGCTGATACCGCAGGCGAACTCGAAGAAGTAGAAGATCGCGCCGAGGTTGTACTCGTCTATCTTCTCCATACTTACCTCCATCTGCGGAACGCCTCCGTCGATGTGGGCCACCTTGACTCCGAGCTGGGCCATTGCGTTGCAGTGCTCAACCCTCTTGCCAGCCAGGTAGTTGAGGCAGTCGAGGTTCTGGGGATCGGTGCCGATTACGACTTCCCTCTGTGCCTTCTGCACGCTGAGAACGGTCTCGAACATTACGCGTGAACCCTCCTGGATGAACTGACCCATAGAGTGGAGGTCGGCTGTGTTGTTGACGCTGGCAGGGTAGATACCTTTGCCGTCCTTGCCCTCGGACTCGCCGTAGAGCTGCTTCCACCATTCTGCCACATATGCGAGCTTGGGGCTGTAGCTTACGAATATCTCTACCGGCTTGCCGTTGACGCTATAGAGAAGGTTGCGCATTGCCGCGTATTTGACGGCTGCGTTATCCTCGCTCTTGACCAGAAGGTCTTCGCGCTCCTTGGCCGCGCCGCCCAGCATAGCCCTGATGTCGAAGCCTGCAAGAGCAATGGGCAGCAGACCGACGGGCGTGAGAACGCTGTAGCGTCCGCCCACATTGTCGGGAACCACGTATGTGCGGTAGCCCTCCTGGGTTGCAAGGGTCTTGAGCGCGCCTTTCTTCGCGTCGGTGACTGCTACGATGCGGCTTGCAGCTTCGGCCTTGCCGTATTTCTTTTCGAGATAATCCTTGAAGATGCGGAATGCGACTGCGGGCTCGGTTGTGGTGCCGGACTTGGAAATCACCACCACTGCGGTGTTGCGCAGCACTGCGAGGTCCATAAGCTCGGCAATGTAGTCTTCGCTGAGGTTATTGCCGGCGAACACCACCTGGGGCACGCCCTCGGGGCGTACGAAACTGTGGCTGAGGGCCTCGATGGCGCACTTCGCTCCAAGGTAAGAGCCTCCGATACCTATCGTTATGACGAGGTCGATGCCTTTGGCCTTCCAGTCGTCGCGCACGGCCTCGATTGAACTGATGAGTGCCTCGTCGATGTCGATGGGAAGTGTCTTCCAGCCAAGGAAGTCGTTGCCTGCGCCGTTGCCGGCCATAAGAGTGTCGAATGCATCGAGGGCTTTTGCTGTGTAATTCTGCACATCGGCTTTTGACACGAATGTGTCGCAGCCTGAGAGATTGACTTTGATCATATTTGTTAAAATGAATTTTCGGCCCGCAAATATAACAAAAAGCGTTGTATCTTTGTAGGCTGTGTCGGACAATATTTCCATAAAAGGCGCACGTGTCAACAACTTGCGCAATATTTCCCTCGAGATTCCGAGGGGGAAGTTCACCGTTGTGACAGGTGTATCCGGCAGCGGCAAGTCGAGCCTTGCGTTCGACACGCTTTTCGCCGAGGGCCAGAGGCGTTTCGCCCAGAGTCTTTCTTCGTATGCGAGGCAGTTCCTCGGTCGTATGAGCAAACCCGATGTGGACAGCATCGAGGGTATCCCTCCTGCTGTGGCCATAGAACAGAAGGTCAACACGAAGAACCCCCGCTCCACTGTCGCCACAACTACCGAAATCTACGAGTACCTCAGGCTTATATATGCCAGAATCGGCCGCACTTTCAGCCCGGTTTCCGGAAATGAGGTGCACGCCGACACTGTTGCCGACGTTGCGGCCTGGCTTGATACGATGCAGGAGGATGCGCTTCCAGTAATGCTGCTTGCCGAGCTCGGCTGGCCTTCGCGCCGCGACCATACCGAACTGTTGCTTTCGCTCAAGGAACAGGGCTTCGGCAGGCTGTATGTTACCGACAGCGCCGCATCAGGTCTTGCTGAAGGCCCTGTACGCATAGAAGATGTGCTCCAATGCCGGGAAGAGCCCGCAGGGGCTATGCTTCTTGTCGACCGCTTCTCGTCGCTTGACGACCGAGCCAGGCTTCTTTCTTCGCTCGAAAGCGCATTCAGTGCCGGTGAGGGCTCTATTGCCCTGATATACGGTCCGCAGCGCCTGCGCAAGGACTTCTCTTCGCGTTTCGAGCTTGACGGAATGCGCTTCCTGCGGCCCGACGAGTTCCTGTTCAGTTTCAACAGCCCGCTCGGAGCCTGCCCCGTCTGCGGAGGTCTCGGCAAAACGGAGGGTATAAGCGAAGATCTTGTCATCCCCGACAAGACCCGCAGCCTCTACGATGGAGCCATCGCGTGCTGGCGCGGCGAGAAGATGGGCTGGTTCAAAGACCATCTGTGCCGTGTGGCCCCGCGTTACGAAATTCCCATTTTCGAGCCTTACTGCAATCTTCCGCAGAACATAAAGGACCTTATCTGGGAGGGTGACCGCCCGAAAGAAGGGGAGAGCTACGATTCGGACGAGAACCGTCTCGTGGGCATAAACGAGTTCTTCGAATGGGTCGCTACCCAGCGCTACAAGATACAGTTCAAATATATGCTCGGCCGGTTCAGCGGCCGCGCCGTATGCCCGTCCTGCCACGGCTCGCGCCTCCGCAAAGAGGCCCTCTACGTGAAGGTCTGCGGCCTTACCATCGCCCAGGTGCTGAATATGGGCGTAGAGGAGGCCCTGGGGTGGTTTTCATCGCTCGCTCTTTCCGAAGCCGAACGCCTGATAGTGCGCGAGCCCCTTTCGGAAATCATCTCCCGCCTGAAGTATATCTGTGCCGTGGGCCTGGGGTATCTGACTCTCAACCGGGCCTGCAACACCCTGAGCGGCGGCGAAACGCAGCGCATCAACCTCGTTTCGGCGCTCGGCTCGAGCCTTGTCGGGTCGATGTACATTCTCGACGAGCCGAGCATAGGCCTTCACCCGCGCGATACGGAGCGGCTCATCGGCGTTCTGCACAGCCTTCGCGACCTTGGCAATACGGTCGTTGTCGTGGAGCATGACGAAGATATTATCCGCGCTGCGGATTACCTTATCGATATGGGCCCTCTTGCCGGCGAGAACGGTGGAGAGGTGGTGTTCAACGGCACAATAGGCCGGCAAACGCTTCCGAAGAGCGCTCTTGACCGTTCGCTCACGCTTCAGTACATCACCGGAGCGAGGAACCGCTACACGCGCGAAAAGCGCACGCCGCAGTACTCCATCAAGGTCTGCGGTGCGATGGAGCACAATCTCCGGAACATCGATGTCGCCTTCCCGCTCGGCGTGCTGACCGTGGTGAGCGGTGTGAGCGGCAGCGGCAAGTCGAGCCTTGTCGGCGATATCCTGTACCCGGCGATGTACCGTCGTCTCAAGGACAGCGGCGATCTGCCCGGCGCGTTCAAGGGGCTGGAGGGCAATCTGGACCGCATAGGCCGGGTGGAATATGTCGATCAGAACCCGATAGGGCGCAGCAGTCGCAGCAATCCTGTGACTTACCTGAAGATATACGATGCCATCCGTTCACTGCTTGCCTCACAGCAATATGCGAAGATCAACGGTTTCGGACCGTCGTTCTTCAGTTTCAACCAGGAGGGCGGACGCTGTCCCGAGTGCCAGGGCGAAGGCACGGTGAGCATCGAGATGCAGTTCATGTCCGATGTCACCATCGTGTGCGAAGAGTGCCACGGAATGCGCTTCAAGCCCGAAATCCTCGAGGTCCGCTATCGCGGGAAGAATGTTCACGACATTCTGGAGATGAGCGTTGCACAGGCAATCGAATTCTTCGCAGCCGGTCCCGAACCCGAAGCGAAGCAGATAGCCGAAAGCCTGCGGCCACTTGTGGATGTCGGGCTTGACTACGTTAAACTGGGGCAGAGTTCTTCCACTCTCAGCGGCGGCGAAAGCCAGCGCATCAAACTCGCGTATTTTCTGGCGACCGGAACGGGCCAGAGCGCGGCGCGGGAGAAAATTATGTTTATCTTTGACGAACCGACCACCGGCCTGCATTTCCACGATGTGGAAAAACTGCTCCGCGCGTTCGATGCCCTGCTTGCCAAAGGACATACAATTATAGTTGTCGAGCACAATCCGGACGTCATCCGCAATGCCGACTGGGTAATAGACCTCGGCCCGGATGGGGGAGATCGCGGCGGTCAGGTGGCCTTTGAAGGACGCCCGGAGGATATGGCCGGAACCTTCACGTCTCAGTATGTATTTGGCAAATGATGAGAAAGATAGCGACATACCTGCTAAGATTTCTGCTCTTCATCCCGGGGCTGCTGCCGCTGCGCGTTCACATCGCGCTGGCGCGGCCGCTTGGCTGGTTGTTGCGCAAGGTCGTGCGTTACAGAGTTGACGTGGTACGGGATAATCTCGAGAAGAGTTTCCCTTCAATGGACGGGTCAGGCCGTCTCGAGGTTGAGAAACGCTTCTACAGGCATTTCGCCGAGATTTTCTGCGAGGCCGTTTGGTTCGGCTCGTGCCTTGGCCCAAGGCGTCTTCGCCGCTCAGGCGTAGTCAAGCTTGTCAATCCCGAGGTACTCGCAGAGGCAGCCGCTTCAGCCCCTTCGGTTGTGTGTATGTATTCGCACGCCGGCAACTGGGAACTTCTTGGAGGCATAGCTTCGTATGTGCCAGAAGGCAGCGGGTCTGTTTTGAATGAGGGAAATACCTGTGTTGTTTACAAGGCTCTTTCAAGCAAGGTCTGGGACGATCTGATGAGGATGGTGAGGTTCGCTCCGCTCGAAGACCGTGCCGGTTTCGGCGGCTACTTGGAGGCTGATTCGCTTATCCGCTATGTCATCAGCCACCGCGATGAGCAGAAATTCTATTTCATCAACACCGACCAGCGGCCCTATAAGAACGCCCGCGGAGCCGTAAAGGTGAACTTTATGCACCGCGAATGCGCCTCTATGGCCGCGGCGGCCGCAATAGCCGCAAAATTCCATTTCGCACTGCTGTATCAGAGGATGGTCGAAACTTGTCGCGGACATTACACAATCGAGTTCGTGCCCATCTGCTCCGATGCCTCGCAGATGAGTCCCGAAGAGGCTATGCAGCGTTATTATGACCTTCTTCAGGCCGACCTCGAAGCCCAACCCCACAACTATCTCTGGACGCACAAGCGCTGGAGGAAAAGCCGCTTGCAACAATAATGGACATAGTAATAACATACGTGAACGGGCTTGACCCGCTGTGGCAGCAGGACTATGCCGCCGCGGTGGGAGGCACTGCGCTGACAAAGCGTTTTCGCGACTGGGGGACTCTGAAGTACCTTCTGCGCGGAATAGAGAAGAACATGCCCTTCGTCGAAAACGTGTTCCTTCTTGTCTCACGCGAGAGCCAGGTACCCGGGTGGGTGGACAGAAAAGCCCTGCACGTCGTACTGCACGAAGATATAATCCCCGAAAAATATCTTCCCACCTTCAACAGCACCACCATCGAAATGTTCCTGCACCGCATTCAGGGCCTTGCGGAAGAATACATCTATTTCAATGACGACATCTTCCCGGTGCGTGAAGTCAGGCCGGATGAGTTCTTCCGTGACGGCAAGGTCTGCGTCTTCCACCGCACCCACCGTTTCGGTTCGGGTCTCTACCGCTGTCAGGTGCGGAATTCCGACGCCCTTGCACGCAAAGCGGCCGGTCTGCCAGCAAGCGTGAAGTACATACGCCCGCAGCATACATGCTCGGCGATGCTCAAGAGCGAGTGTGAAGAACTCTGGTCGAGCGTTCCGGGTGAAATCGAGGCATCGCTCAGCCCCACACGTACGGAGAGGAATCTCAACCAGTACCTTTTCTCGGATTGGTTCCTTTACCGGGGCCGCACCGTCAGGGAGAAGATAAGCAACGTCCACTTTTCGCTTGCCTTTGCCGGGGCGCGCAGAATAGCTGCTTTCATTGCTTCTCCGACCAGCACGATGATGGGTGTCAACGACGTGAAACTTTCCGATACCAGGTACCGGAAGTGCCGCGAAGCCTTGCTCAATGCTTTTGAGAAAGCTTTCCCGCAGAAAAGCCGGTTCGAACTCTAGCAGCTTCCGAAAAGCTCTTTTCTGATTGATTCAACCACGCATGCGCTGAAGCCCCGGTCTCCGGCCGGCTTGAGGTATTCTTCGTAGAATGCCCTGCGTTCCACGCGCTTGGGGTCGTTGCCTCCCAGCACTACGTTGTCGAGAAATCCGCGTATGTCCTCGCAGCGGTCGGAGATATAGTGGGCGTCGAGCGCTGCGGCTCCGAAGCGCCCGATCGAGCGGCGGATGTGAGTGAGGCTGCGTGTGAGGAATAGAACGGGCTTTCCAGTGTAGTGATATTCGGCAATAAAGGAGTTGCAGTCGTGAATCATTGCATCCGAACCGCGGAATAGTTCCACGAATGTGCCGGTTTCGAGTTGGGTGTTTGCCCCTTCCGCCCAGAATGCATAGTAAGCGTCCGTGCGTTCCGGACCCCAGCCTTCGGTCTTGTAGAGTTCTGTCTTGAGCCTCGGATGCGGCTTGAATGCGAACTGGATGCGTCCTTCGTATTCTTTCGCGAGTGTTTGCATCAGCTCCGCAGTCCAGCCGAAGCTGTCACGGCCGAGTTTCTTGTGGTGAGGAGCCCAGATTACTCTTTTGAGGTTGCTGTCACCCTTCCAAGGGTCGTTGAACTCATGGGTGAGGAAGCGGTCGGCATCGGCGTCTCCCACTACGACAACGTTGGCGGCACGGTTGTCTGCAAATCTGCGTGCCAGGTTGAAGTGCATGCTGCTTTGAAGGAAAATCCTCCATGCACGGTTGTGGAAGCGGCTGTTGTACTGCCAGGCCCTGTCTATGAACATTACCCCGTAAGGGCTGTAGCACAACAGTTTATGCTCGTTGTCCCGCGCTCTTGCAGGCGGATTGAAGCTATGAAGATAGAACTGGGGGTAGAAGATGATATCCGGATCGAACGCTTCGAAAGCATCCCCGCCCTCGGAATAAGCGATTCCCACACTATCGAAATGTTCGCGAAGCTGCTGCATGGCAGCCTGCTTGTCGCTGTCGTTCAGTTTTGCAAAGGGTATGAGGAAGATGCGCGCATCGAAATGCTCCGGGTCCTGCTTCATGAGGTCCAGAACGCCCTCGAGCCTCCACATCGAAAGGCTTGAGGCGATGATCGCGACCCGTGCCTTGCCGCGGCTGCGTACTGCCTCGATGGCCGCATGCTGCCTTTTCTGCACGCCGGGAGCGATGAAGGTGCCGAAGAAAAGCTGTCTTACTCTGCCCATAAGTATGTGTGAACTCTGTGCCCGCAGTTGCGCTGGCTTTCGGGCGGTAGCTGCATATAGTCGCCGTACTGGTTGCGGAGTGCCGTATCATAGTCGCTTACTGCCATGAACTTTTCTCCTGCAAATTCTACTTCGGTATATTTCTCAAGCACCTGGAGCGGATATGTGAACACCTTCCGGCCGAGAGGTGAGCAGAAATCAATCACCCTTGGGGTGCTGCCGTAAGTGATTTCTTTGCAAAGGGCGTCGAAAGCTTCGACACGCCGGCCTACCGAATGGCGGCCGAGCAACCTGTGGAACATGTATTTCAGATGGTCCTTCAAAAGATGCGATGACTTGTAGCGTTTGACCCTGCGACGCAGAAGCAGTTTTCTGTATGCGTGACGGCACTTGAAATATTTCTTGCGGGTAGCCTTCTCGTCCCGGGGGGCTGCGTCGATGGGGAAGATGTCTATCCAGATTCCCGAGCCTTCGTTCTTGAGCCACGGGCTCTTGGTGATGACGCGGGTTCTGAGCGTGTCGCACAGCCTGGCGTATGTCAGGTAGCACTGGCCCCGTTTGGGATAGCGGAGGATGAATCCGGGAATGTCTTCCCATTCTTTTATCAGCCTCTCATAGTCTGGCCGCGGCATCATCACGTCCACATCGTCGTCCCAGGGTATGAAACCCTTGTGGCGGATGGCTCCGATGAGGGTGCCGTAGGCAAGGGAATACCGGAGTCCGTGTTTGCGGCAGAAGGCGTCGAACTCCTTCAAAACGTAAAGGCTCACGTTCTGGATATCTTCCAGAGTCATCTCAATGTTGCTCATAGGCTGGGTCTGCGCTACTGTTTCCAATAATATTTGTGAACCTTGTGCGTGCTGCACCTCTGTTCGACGGGCGGCAGCTGCATATAGTCGCCGTACTGGTTTGTAAGCATCGCGTCCCAGTCTTTCACGGAGAGCAGGCTGTGGCCGCAGAATTCGACATCGGTAGTTTCGTTGAAAATGTCCGCGCTGAAACTGATGGCTCTTTTCCAGAGGGGAACTGTCCAGTTGAAAAGACGCGATGTGCTGCCGTAGGGCAGTTTCTTGCTGAGGCTGTCGTAGCGTACTGCGGCAAAGCGGGCAATCTCCTGAAAGACGAACGGGGGGATGATTTTTCCAAACTTGTTGCTGTGGATGTGTCTGCGGTGGCCGAGAAGCCTGCGGTAACGTTCTACGAAATGCCGGTAGCGTTTCGCTGTCTTGATTTCACTTTCAGGTGCAGCATCGATGGGGAAGATGTCAATCCACACACCCGTCGGCTCCAGAGCCCATGGAGACTTTGAAACGACCGTAGTCCTTGTCATATCGCATATGCGGGCGTAACTGAGCATGCACTGGCCGTCTCCCGGGTAGAAGAGCTTGAACTCATCGCTCCTTTTGTAAAGCTTGAGCAAGCGCTCGTAGTCGGGCCTTGGCATTATCACATCCACGTCGTCATCCCAGGGAATGAAGCCCTTGTGGCGGACCGCCCCGAGAAGAGTTCCGTAACCAAGCGAATACTTTAAAGAATTCGCCCTGCAGAATGCGTCGAATTCTACAAGCAGGTCGAGGCTTACAGTCTGGATGTCTGCAAGTGACATTTTCGTATTTTCCATATCAGGGCAAATATAGGCATTAATTTGTGTATATTTGCAGCCGATGAAAACAGTTGCAGTCATTATCGCCGGCGGCGTGGGCTCCAGAATGGGGGAGTCAATCCCGAAACAGTTCATACCTGTCCTCGGCAAGCCGGTGCTCACTTATACTCTTATCGGGTTCCAGAACCATCCCCTTGTGGATGAGATAGTCCTTGTATGCATAGACGGATGGCACGAATATGCCGCAGCCGAAGCGCAGAAGGCGGGAATCACAAAGCTGAAGAACATAGTTTCCGGCGGGGCGACCGGGCAGGAATCCATACGCAACGGAGTGTTCTCGCTCGAAGGCCTGTGTGCGGATGACGATATCATCGTTATCCACGATGGCATCAGGCCGCTTATTGACGAGGACGTGCTTGCGGACGTTATCCTCAAGGCGAAACAGTACGGCAACGCCGTCACATCGCTGCCTTACAACGAGCAGATATTCCTGGTAGATGATGCCATCTCTACGGTAAAATACATCCCCCGCGAGACTCTGCGCCGCGTTTCTACTCCTCAAGCGTACCGCTTCGGCAAACTGGACAGCGCCTATCACCGCGCCTTCGAAGAAAAAATAGGCATCTACGGCTCTTCATATACCAATACTATGATGGTTGAACTGGGCGAGAGACTCTATTTCGCCGCCGGCTCGGACAAGAACATCAAACTCACCACTCCCGGTGACCTTGAAATCTTCAAAGCCTACATCCTTTCGAAAAATGAAAGCAAACAAGCATAGCCTGTATCTGGAGGACCTGCAGAAGGTCTGCGGGCTCGATCTGCCCTGGGACAGGGTTTCCGACCACACGTTTCTGATAAGCGGTGCTACGGGCCTGCTCGGAAGTTTCCTTGTTGACACCCTTATGCTCAAGGGAGCGAAAGTCTGCGCCCTTGGCCGCAATGCTTCCCGCGCTGCTTCCGTCTTCGAGCAGTGGTGGGGCAGTGACGGATTTGAATTCATTGCGCACGATATCAATCTGCCGCTGGACCTCGCCGGAAGGCATTTCGATTATGTCATACATCTTGCCAGCAACACACATCCTGTTGCCTATTCCACCGAACCGGTGAGCACGATTACCACCAACATAGGCGGGACGATGAATATGCTTGAGGCTGCACGGCTGTCGGGCGCCCGCTTCGCCTTCGCTTCGTGCAACGAGATTTACGGGCAGAACAGGGGAGACTGCGAGCTCTTCACCGAAGACTACTGCGGCTATATCGATTCCAATACCCTTCGCGCCGGATATCCCGAGAGCAAGCGTTGCGGCGAGGCTCTCT